>VXSC01000011.1 GCA_009838195.1 Rhodothermaceae bacterium
GATCGCGCTAAGGTAGCGCTAATCAGGCAGAACCGTCCTGCTATAAGATCTATATTGATATTTCAAGGGACTGTTGGACTTTTACCATGAAATACTTGACAATCTACTCCATTGTCTCTCTGATTGTACTGTTTGCACCCGATGTGGGCGCCCAGGTAACCGTGCGGGGGACGGTAAGTGACGAAAGAACTGGTGAACCCATGGAGCTTGTAACAGTCGTCATTGAAGGGACCAGTATCGGAACTACTACTTCACCGGAAGGCACATTTGAACTTGAGCTTCGCGGAACTGGTGACATTCTGGTATTCTCGTTTATTGGATATGTGACCCAGCGGATTACACCCCCGATGGATGGCACGGAACTGAATGTGGTCCTTGCTCCATCTATTGAGGACATTGAAGGCTTGGTCGTTGTGGGAACGCGGCGACTCCCCCGGCTTGTGACAGACTCAGCTGTACCTATTGATGTAATCTCTCCCCGGGATCTGCAGAGCACAGCCAGTACGGACATTGACGATATCCTTCGTTCCCAAATTCCCTCGTACAATGTTCAGAGACACGAGATAGATGGATCAACGACCTTTGTCAGGCCTCCAACACTGCGAGGGCTTTCACCTGATAACACGATTCTGCTCGTAAATGGAAAACGTTGCCACCGCTCTGGTTCTGTAGCTCTGTTCGGGAGCGCACTGATTCTCGGTTCGCAGGGACCCGACATGAACATGATTCCGGCTATCGCAATGAAACAGTTCGAAGTACTGCGGGATGGTGCATCCGCTCAATATGGTGCAGATGCAGTTGCGGGTGTTTTCAACCTGCAACTGCGGGATGCCAATCACGGAGTTTCGGTTCGTTCACGGGTAGGCCAATACCATCAAGGCGATGGACGCTATATCTCCATTGCAGCAAATGCGGGCTTCCCCCTGACCGAACAGGGCTTCGTGAACGTCAGTCTTGAGTACCGTGATATGGAACCCACAAATCGCTCTGTAGATCGGGCGGATGCGTTAGCGCTAATGAGTAAGGGCTTCCCAGTCGCCCGAACGGCTCAGGTCTGGGGAAACCCGGATATTGATGATGCCATTACAGGATTTTTCAATGCTGGACTGGATTTGAGCGAATCCATACACCTGTATGCCTTTGGGGGATATGGTCGGCGTTCGGGCAATGGCAGCTACTACCTCAGAGCGCCAGGGGGCAGCACCGCACGGGCCAATGTCTTCAGGTTCGGATCCGGGGACAGTGCTACACGTGCGATTGCGGACCTTGATCCGAATGATGGGATTGATTGCCAGACTCTGAATGATTTACCCTCTCTAGACTCGGATTTCAATGCCGTACAGTCCTTCATCGCAAATTACCGGGGTACATGCTACCTGTTTAATGAGGATTACCCGGGTGGATTTACTCCACGGTTCGGTGCTGATATGTCAGATTTGAGTGCAGTTGCAGGGATACGCGGCGATAGCCCGTCTGGATTTCGATGGGATGTCAGCGCAGGTATGGGAAGAAGTCTCATGGACTACTTCATCCGAAACACCGTCAATGCCTCTTTGGGTCCCAATCAACCGTCTGAATTCCGCCAGCGTGATTTTCTGCAAGAAGAATACAGCGTGAACCTAGATGTATCCTATCCGGTGAACCTTGAAAGCTTTCACTCGCCGCTTAATATCGCGGGGGGAGTACAGTGGCGAACCGAAATATTCGAAACCAAAGCGGGTGATACCAATTCATATTCCATCGGACCCTTCAAAGATCAGGGTTTTTCTGTGGGTTCCAATGGAGATCAGGGAATTCCCCCGGAGTACGCTGGACGCTGGGAGCGTCCGAATTATGCCGCCTATATTGACCTTGAGGCAGACGTCATTCGGACTTTACAGATCGGCATTGCTGGGCGTTATGAAAACTTCTATCAGGACTTTGGAACCACACTCACCGGAAAGGTGGCTGCCTTGTGGCGTGCCACGCCGATATTGAGTTTTCGCGGATCTGTGAGTACGGGAGTTCGTGCACCCACGCCAGGACAAGCCAACCTTCAAAATATTCAGACGAATTTTGACTCCAAAGGGGGGCTGATTGATGCCGGACAGATTCCTTCATATCATCCGATTGCGGAGGCTTTAGGGGGAGAGCCCCTGACCGAAGAATCTGCGGTCAACTTGGCGTTGGGTACCATCCTTCGAATCTCACCAGACCTGGTCCTTACAGCGGATCTATTCAGTATCACTCTTCGCGACCGGATCGCACTCACAGGTAGCATTCCCTTGAATGATGAACTCGCCACAGTTCTCCGCGAATCTGGGCAACTCGCCGGGTTCGAAACACCGCGGGAGGTGAAGTTTTTCTCAAATGACTTTGATACCCGTCAATTTGGCATAGATGTCCTACTTTCCTACGATAAGGAACACAGCAGTGACCGTGCAACTATAGCCAGCATCGCTTACAATTGGACACGTCCTGAATTGCTGAAATTCTCTGATCCCACAACGATCAATTCTTTCTTGGGAAAGCCTCTGACTGAGTCCACTCAGGTCAGTATTCTCTCTCCCAGGCGAAGGATTGAAATGGAACATGTGAATCCTCGCCACCGGATCGTAGCGATGGGTCGTCAAATTATGGGACCCTACCACGGTATGGTTCGTCTGCATTATTACAGCAGCTGGAAAGCATGTCTGTTCTTCAGTTTCTCGTGCACCATTGGCGGCCAGGATGCTCTGAGAACTTACGACGGAAGCTGGATCGTTGATGCAGAGGTAGGATACCGGATCAGTGATCGCTATACTGCCGCGTTTGGAGTCAACAACATTTTTGCAACTGACCGCCCTGCGGATCCGATTGAACGTGACGGACAGGGTAACTCATATGTGCCCAGTACACCATGGGACCAGAACGGAGCCGCATTATATCTGAGACTCTCGGCAGACTTTTAGCCTAAATTCCCCCAAATTCAGTCTGGGAGGATCTCTGATCAAAGTACGCAGCGATCTTGGACACCACTATGACACAAGTCATGGGGCCGCACCACTCCCTAACTCTACGTTGCTACGAAAGAGAATTACACTAATCCAATTATTTAGGCGATCGCATCGAAAACCACATCATGTAAAAACGGAGTGGTTTTGTATACTTACACGTTGCAAATTGGCAATTCACGACGAACAGAAATTACCACAGGAATTGTGAAGCTACTGTTGAGCTGTGGATTCCGTCAGGTTAATCAGGAATACAGATGACAACCTTTGATAGCACAAAAAAACAGCTCCCTGAGGTAATCCGGGAGATCACCTCAGGGAAGATTCAATTGCCGAATTTTCAGCGTGGGTGGATCTGGGATGATGAACATATTCGTTCCCTTCTTATAAGCATTGGTCGTTCTTTCCCGGTTGGTGCAGTCATGCTGTTAAAAACAGGTGGTGATATTCGCTTTCAAGTAAGACCAATCGAAAATTTGGCACCCAATAAGAATTACCCCGACCCTGAACATCTGATTCTGGATGGTCAGCAACGTTTAACAACACTTACGCAGGTTCTTGCACTTGGACAACCTGTAAAAACGTTCAATAAAAAAGGAAGGCCGATTGAGCGGTTTTACTATGTTGATATTGAGCGTGCACTAGAAGACGAAACTCTAGAGGATGCGTTCATCGCCGTCGGACCGGATCGGACAATTCGGACAAATTTCGGTCGTGACATAGAGTTGGACTTATCAACGCGAGAAAAGGAATGCACCTCCTTCTACTTCCCTTGCAATCAGATTCTAAGCGCCCTTAGCTGGACACTAGATCTTGTCAAATTCAATCCTAATCGCGCCGAGGATTTCACTACCTTTAGTAAAGTGTTTATTGAAGCATTTACGGCTTACGAATTGCCCGTGATTTCACTCGGGAAGAATACCACTCCAGAAGCGGTTTGCCTAATCTTTGAAAAGGTGAATACAGGTGGGGTAGACCTGTCCGTGTTTGAGCTTGTTACCGCCAGCTTTGCTGCTGATGGCTACAATCTTCGTGAAGACTGGTATGGGGACGAATCCAAAGGACGTGAAGGTCGATCTACTAAACTGAAAAACGAGCCGATACTACGTGACATAAAATCCACTGATTTTTTGCAGGCTGTATCCATTCTACGAAGTTATGAAAAACGAAAACAAGACATCGAAGCGGGAAAGATCGGCAAAAGAATCTCTCCAGTTAGCGCAAAGCGAAGGACTGTTCTCTCTCTGAAGCTGAACGACTATAAGAAATGGGCTCCTGTGGTCGAAGACGGATTCCTTCTTGCCGCGAAGTTCATGCAAAGGCAATGTTTTTTTAATCCCAAAGAGCTTCCTTACCGAACACAACTAATCCCGCTTGCGACAGTACTTTCTCAAATCGGAAATGAACAGTGGCTCATACCAAATATCTATGATCGCTTGTCACAATGGTTTTGGTGTGGAGTGCTGGGCGAACTCTATGGCGGAGCAGTTGAGACACGCATCGCGAATGATTTTGAACAATTGATGAGATGGATCATGGGTGATCCCAAGGATACGACTATTGATTTGCCTCGCACAATCGTGGACGCGGCGTTCCAAGAAAGCCGCCTTGACACATTGCGTTCTCGAAATAGTGCCGCGTACAAGGGACTAAACGTTCTTGTGTTGCGGGAAGGTGCGAAGGATTTTTTCAAAAAAGCAACCGTTCAAGAACTCAACGCCTTGGGGTATGACTTAGACATACACCACATATTCCCAAGAGCATGGTGCAAAGAAGAAGAAATCGAGCCAAAGACTTTCGACTCAATCGTTAATAAAACGATGATATCCTCACAGACCAATAGGATGATCGGTGGTAATGCACCATCAGAGTACCTGTCTTCTATTCAGACACACAAGCAAGTTTCGATCTCCGAGGAGAAAATGGACGAGATATTGCTGACCCATTGCATACCTCCAAAATCGCTTAGAGATGATGACTTCGAATCCTTTATGGCAGGCCGCAAAAATAAGCTCATCAGGATCATAGAATCCGTAATGGTGAAATCGGTGCAAAGGGATCAATCACTGTGAGTATTGCACCAATCTCTCACGGCCTGAGAATTCCTGCCATATACTGAAGTGCTCACCCTCTGGCCTGGAATAATTCACGATCTCTATTACTTAATCATAATTGAGTCCTCTCTCGCCTCAGCCCCAGAAACCAAAAGCCGAATCAAGTATGGAGTATGACTCAATTAAGGATCGGATCAGCCGCTGGCTCGACTCGTATCCGAAACTGCTCCCTCTGCTTTTTGCTGTACTGGATCTGTTGTTTCTCCGAACCTGGTACGTTCACCGGGCGCTCCGGGAAATGAAACTGGGACCAGATTCAAAGCTCCTAGATGCCGGGACCGGCTTTGGACAATATGCATGGCATACGTTGCGTAAATACCCCGGCGTCTTTGTTACGGCAACGGATCTCAAGGAAGATTATCTGGAGCGCGCCTCCAAATGTTTTGAAGCATTTGGACTTGCGGGTCGGATTGAACTACAAGTTGAAGACCTCACAGATCCAAATGTAACCGGTCTCTTTGACTGTATTCTAGCGGTAGATGTCCTTGAGCACATTGAAGAGGATGAGGCAGCAATTCATCATTTTGCCCAGCGCCTGCAACGCGAAGGATGCTTGATCATCAGCACTCCGAGCGATCAGGGAGGATCCGACGTCCATAACAAGGATCAGAAGAGCTTTATTGGTGAGCATGTCCGCGACGGCTATAACCTCAAGGGGCTCATGCAAATGCTCACACATGCCGGGCTCGAAATCGTTAATGCACAGTATAGCTATGGAGCTTGGGGATCCCTGGCCTGGCGCCTACTGATCAAGTTCCCGATGCTGCTTCTTGGCAGGTCATTGTTTTTTGCGCCACTGGTTGCACTCTATTACGTGCCCGTGCTGCCATTGGGCCTACTGATGAATACTCTTGACCTGCACAACGCAAATACGCGCGGAACGGGATTGATTGTCGTTGCACGCCAAAGTACCTGAGTCCAATCAAATGCTTTAACTTTAGGGAATCGTTCTTCTAATTCAGAGTGGCTGTGAGAAGTAAATATATATTCGTGACCGGCGGAGTTTCGTCTTCGCTCGGAAAAGGTATCTTCTGTGCATCTCTAGGCCGACTGCTCGAAGCCCATGGCCTTCGGGTCTCCATCCAAAAGTTGGACCCATACATTAATGTAGATCCGGGCACCATGAATCCCTATGAGCATGGGGAGGTGTTTGTTACTCATGACGGAGCCGAGACGGATCTGGATCTCGGGCATTACGAACGATTTCTCGGACACGAAACCAGCCAGGCAAATAATGTTACCACCGGCCGCGTCTACAGCGAGGTGATTGGGAAAGAGCGCGCCGGCGAATATCTCGGAAAAACCGTCCAGATTGTCCCCCACATCATTGATGAAATTAAAGCGTGGATCGTGCGCCTTGCAGAGAGTGAAGAACTAGATGTCATCATCTCAGAGATTGGCGGCACAGTTGGGGATATTGAAAGCCTGCCCTACCTCGAAGCGATTCGGCAGTTGCGCTACGAAATGGGATCCATCAATGCGCAGGTGGCACATCTAACGCTGGTACCTTACCTCGCAGCTGCGGGCGAACTGAAAACCAAGCCTACTCAGCATTCGGTAAAAACACTGCTCTCCTATGGCCTGCAGCCCGACCTCCTGGTCTGCCGCTCGGAGCGCTCGCTGGACAAAGAGTTGCGTGAAAAAATTGCCCGCTTCTGTAACGTGGAAACCCGTGGAGTGATAGAGGCAGCTGACGCCCGCTCCATCTACGAGGTCCCTCTTCAACTAGCCCGACAGGGAGTTGAGAAACTGGTTCTTGAACGACTGGGATTGGCAGATCCTCAAACACAAAAACCTATTACTAGTGAGCCCGAGCTGGCTGAATGGACTCGCTTTGTTCAGCGGTTGCATGCGCCGGACAAAGAAGTGCGCATCGCATTGGTCGGGAAATATGTAGCCCATCAGGATGCCTACAAGTCCATCACCGAATCATTTATTCTGGCCGGTGCAAAGCTGTCTGCTCATGTGGATGTAAGCTTTGTTGAAAGTGAGGAGATCGATGAACACAACTGTGAGGCGATGCTCCAGGATGCAAAGGGAATTCTGGTGGCACCTGGTTTTGGCTCGCGTGGGATCGAGGGGAAGATCGCAACAGCTCGTTACGCCCGGATCAATAAAGTCCCTTTCCTTGGAATCTGCCTGGGGCTTCAGTGTGCCATCATCGCATTTGCACGGGATGTCTGTGACCTGCAAGGAGCGCACTCGACCGAGTTTGACCCGAATTCGCCCTGGCCGGTCATTGATCTGATGGCGAGTCAGAAGAATATATCCGACAAGGGCGGAACGATGCGGCTTGGTGCATACAACTGCGAGATCACAGAGGGCTCGCAGGTGCACTCTATTTATAACAAGACCCAAGTGCGTGAACGGCATCGCCACCGATACGAGGTCAATAATTCCATCAAACACCGCCTCGAAAAAAAAGGGCTGAGGTTCACCGGAATCAATCCGGAAAGTGGGCTCGTGGAAATTGCTGAACTGCCCACCCACCCCTGGTACATCGGCGTACAGTTCCATCCCGAGTACCGTTCCACCGTGGGCAATCCCCACCCCCTGTTTATGTCATTCGTCGCCGCCGCGCTCGAACACGAGGGGTAACCCTGACCCCTGTACTCCGCTGAGCTTTGCCCTAGACTACACGGGAAAACCGTGCGGCTCATCGAAGGTAATTGGCGCCTTTTTCACGGTAATTTCCCACAAAATTTAATTTTGTGGGAAATTGTGGGAAATTGTGGGTAATTTTCCTTATCATTAATCAGGTAGCTATACTCAAGAGGTCCCCATGCCTGGATTTAAGGGACAGGCGACGTATTCAGTTGATGGAAAAGGGCGCATCGCGATCCCCTCTAGAATGCGTGCGTGCATGAGCCCGGAGGCGCACAGCACCCTGGTGATCACGCGCGGATTTGAGCGTTGCATCTTTGCCTACCCGCTTGATGAATGGCTGGAGATTGAAGATCAGATCTCGAAACTCAACCCCTATAGCGAAAAACACAGATCATTCATTCGCCAATTCATGAGATGGGCGGAAGAAGTAACCATAGATGCAAAGGGGCGAATCCCCCTTCAACGACCACTGCTTGAGTATGCAGGAATAGAAAAAACAAGTTTAATTCTTGGAAGCCAGAAGTATCTCGAGGTCTGGGATCCCCAAAGATTCGAAGAATATCTGGCTGCCGAAGAAACGGATTATGAAACGCTTGCGGCGGAGGTTATGGGAAGCTGATGTCTACCGTTCCTTATGCAACCGCCTACCATGCACCTGTTCTCTCACAAACTGTACTGAAATACTTGGTAACGGACATCAACGGCACGTATGTCGATGCGACTGCGGGAGGCGGCGGGCATGTTGCTGCTATTCTCTCTGTGTTGTCGTCTAGAGGGAGGGTCGTTGCAGTTGATCGGGACGCGGACGCGGTCCAAACCGTGGAAGCACGGCTGCCCGATGCTATCAAGATGAAGCAACTGGTCGTATATAAGGGGAGATTCAGCAACTTGCAGAACCTGATCCCAAACCTTCTTCCCGTCACGGGGCTTTTACTGGACCTTGGCGTCTCCTCTCATCAACTGGACTCCGGTCAAAGGGGATTCAGCCATCGTCAACGTGCCCACCTGGACATGCGGATGGACACTGAATTCGATATCACTGCAGCAGATATCGTGAATGGATCGACTGAAGATGAACTGGTAAATATCCTCCGCTCCTGGGGAGAAGAGCCCTATGCACGGCGAATCGCCCGAGCGATCACTGCGAACCAGCCCGTTGAAACTACCACAGACCTGGCCCACATTGTGCGCGATGCAGTCCCGACCCGATGGGAGTCTCGGGCAGTTTCCCGCACATTCCAAGCCCTTCGCATTGCCGTCAATGGAGAATTGGATGAGCTGGCACAGCTTCTTGAATCCAGCCCGAAAATTGTGGCAGAAGGAGGCAGGATGGTCGTCATCAGCTATCACTCCCTTGAAGACCGGATGGTTAAGCGGATGCTGCGTGACGGGGTTCTGGAAGGAGAATCGAGACGAGATCTCTACGGGAACCGACTTGTGCCTTGGAAACCAGTCACGCGCCGACCTGTCGTTCCTGATGCTGCAGAGATTGCGGCAAACCGCCGATCCCGAAGTGCACGGCTGCGTGCAGGAGTTCGTTGTCCCGTACCTGTCAGTACATAATATTCTCTGATGTTTAAGCGCCGCAAATATGGACCTCCCAACCAGGCCACACGCAGACAGCGTGCGGTAGAACAGGCCATGACGACGGTTCGCAGTTGGCAAGAGTTAACGATCATTGATGAGTCTACACCGGAACGGAAAGTCATTGCTCGTATCTCCACCCTGCAGTTCGGCCTGATCATCTTTCTCCTTGCAGGGATCCTGACCGGCTATATCGGTCATATTCATACATCACAGGATCTATTGGCGGAAATCAATACCCAGCGGCGAGAGAATGTTCGCCTCCATCTGCAGCATAACCGGCTCGTAGCAGATTACAATGCCTTTGTTGGCCCTTCCGTTATTTATGAGCGTGCCGAGGCGCTGGGGCTTCAGAGAGGGCACGAATATGCAGGATTCATCCAGAGCGGTGCTCAGCAAACCGAACCATGAAAATCCGGGATCAAATACTGGGGAGGATGTATGTCGTGCTGACCGGTTTGGCGCTCATGCCGCTGATCATTGCCGGACAGCTGATCTGGCTCAACGTTGAAGAGGGAGTTCATCTGCGTGAGCTGGGTCGGCGTCAAGCAGAGTCCCAACAGTTGCTCCTGCCACAACGAGGAGAGATTCTTGACATTCATGGACGGGCTCTAGCCGTGAATTCTCCACACTATAATCTCGCACTGGACCCCACTGTGCCCGAATTCACGGAGCAAAAACCCGCTTTCCTGGCTCGCCTGTCCGATTTAACCGATACCTCTACAAGACAGCTTGAGTCACGAATCGAGAATCGGGCGAGTGCGCAATTTGTCCGACTCATCGATCTGACACCGGAGCAGCGAAGAGAGGTCGCCTCCTGGGAGATACCCGGCGTCATTCTCGAAGAACGCTCACAACGTAAGTATGTCTACGGAACAACGGCTGCCCATATCATCGGACATATAGATACAGACGGCGTAGGTAAAGCGGGTCTCGAGCTTGAATACAATGAGTACCTGAAAGGGCAGCCAGGACGGCGTACTCTTTTCAGAGATCGCCGCGGATACCTCCGCGTTGATGCGGAGGGGGTCGTCGTTCCGGCCACCGATGGAGAGACCCTCGTACTTACGATTGATCTCATCCGCCAGACAATTATGGAGGAAGAACTCGCGGCTGGTGTCGCGGAAGCCCGTGCAATTCGAGGAAGTGCGATTGCAGTGGACCCCAAAAGTGGAGCCGTTCTGGCCATGGCCAATTTTCCCACCTTTGATGCAAATATGCCGCTAGAGGCACCGGTATCCGCCTGGCGCAACCGCGCGGTCACCGACCGACTGGAACCTGGTTCCGCCTTCAAAATGATTGCGGCATCCGCAGCACTGGAAACGGGCACCGTCTCCATGGATCAACTGGTTAACACCGGTGACGGAACAATTGAGGTATCTGGTTACACCTTGGACGATATCGCGAGATACGGGGAAATCACCTTCAATGATGTGATCGTAAAGAGCAGCAACGTGGGAATGGCGCTCACCACGCGGCCCATGGCTCCAGAAGAGCTGTACCGGTACATACGCAACTTTGGATTTGGGCAAAAAACCTGGATTGACCTGCCCGGGGAGGTCGGCGGACTCCTCAAGCGCACTAATCAATGGAGCAGGACCACGAAAACCGCACTCAGTATCGGGTACGAGATTGATGTGACCCCGATGCAGATGGTGATGGCATACGCGGCCCTCGCGAATGACGGTTTGTTGCGTCAGCCGTATATCGTGGCTGAACGACGGGACGTGACCGGACATGTGCTCTGGCGTGCAACCGATGATCCGGCCCGAGCCGACTCCATCCGAAGGGTCCTGAAGGAAGAAACCGTTGCCATGCTCCAGCCAGCTCTCATTGAGGTTGTTCAGAGAGGGACCGCAACGGATGCTCAGGTTGAAGGATTGACCATCGCGGGAAAGACCGGGACCGCCCGTAAAGTGGTCAATGGTGCCTACGGCAGCGAGTACCGGGCAACGTTCGTTGGCTTCTATCCGGCCGAAAATCCACAAGTAGCCATGATCGTGATTTTGGATGAACCCGAAACCAGTATTTATGGCGGTAGGGTCTCCGCCCCCATATTCAAGAGAATCGCAGAGCGATGGATCGCAACCTTCCCAGCATCTGGACTTCCCACTCCACAGGAAGGATGGAGGTTTCAGGTGCAACGAGACAGTCTTGCACCACGACCTAGCACCGTAGTGGTCTCCGAAGAATCTGCTCAGCGAAGCCGTGTGAAAGTTCAAACTGCAACCGATAAGGCAGAGCTGACGGTGATGCCAGATGTTTTGGGGCTCGATGCTCGGACCGCATGGTTTTTGTTGAGCTCCAAAGGGCTGGATGTACAACTGAATGGAACCGGCCTGGTAATCGGGCAATCTCCGGAGCCCGGAGCGGCCGTGGACACAGACGTAATCCTTCAATTACAGCACCATGAACTGGACTGATCTACATACCCGATTGGCCAGCGAGGGATTGCTCATGGACCCTGCTGCACCTGCACTGGACTTAACGGTCACCGGGGTCAGTCAGGACAGCCGCCATGTGCATCCAGGATACGTCTTCACCGCCGTACAAGGAACGCAGTTCGATGGACATGCTTACATCCAAAATGCACTGGATGCAGGTGCATACATCATTGTCTGCCAGGAGAAACCGGGCCAAGATCCACGCTTCGTTCAGGTGTCCAACACACGAAAAGCCGCTGCTGTGATCGCAGCAACTTTCTACGGCGATCCAGCTGCTTCCCTGCATCTCACAGGTGTAACCGGAACCAATGGAAAAACCACTACCGGAGCACTTGTACAACATGTTCTTGAGTGCACCGGAACCATGACAGGTCTGATTGGAACGGTATCCTACGTTACCGGGCAAACGACCTACCCTGCCCAACTCACGACCCCCGATGCAACGCAACTTCAGCCCATGCTGGCAGAGATGGTTCGCGCAGGCTGTCAAGCATGCGTGATTGAAGTTTCGTCTCATGCCCTAGATCAGTATCGAACTGCCACGCTGAACTTTTCGGTCGGCGTATTCACCAATTTGATGCATGATCACCTGGACTACCATACGACTGCGGAGCAGTATCTCAAAAGCAAAAAACGCCTCTTTGATGACCTGAGCCCCGACGCAGTTGCGGTTTATAATCAGGACGATCAGGCAGGCCGACGTATGGTGGAGAACACCCAGGCGACACAGTGCTCCTTCGGTCAGAATACCGACGCAGATATTCGATTCAGTATTGTGAAGGACAGCCCCAACGGCCTCCAATTGCGTCTGGATGGCCAAACCAGTACGTTTCGGCTGGCAGGAACATTCAATGCTTATAATCTGGCTGCTGCCTATGGAGCCGCACGTGCGAGTGGGCTGCCGCGCACAGATGTCATTGAGGCTCTGTCTGAGGCCCGCCCTGTCCCCGGCAGATTCGAGCAGTACCTGTGCGATGATGCCACACGGATTGTCGTTGATTTTGCACATACACCGGACGCGCTGGAGCAGGTCCTTCGGTCACTGGCTCATGCCCGCCAAGAAACGGCTCGGCTGTGGTGCGTATTTGGATGCGGCGGCAACCGGGACACCATGAAGCGCCCCCTCATGGGCGCAGTCGCAGAGGAGCTGGCCGATCATGTGGTCGTTACGAATGATAATCCGAGGACGGAACCTGCACAGGCAATCGCTGAAGACATCCTCCGTGGTATGAAAAAGCCCGAACGGGCACACCTGATTCTCTCAAGGACCGAAGCCGTGCAACATGTTGCACAAGCATGCAGCGCTGGAGACATTGTACTTGTTGCGGGCCGAGGGCACGAGTCTGCTCAGGACAAAAATGGGGTTCAGGTCAAATTAAAAGATCAGGACCTAGTCCTTGAGGCCTTTGCTTCACGCAACCCGAAACCCCTCATCTGAATCCATGCTTTACTATCTGTTACAGTGGTTGGAAGAGGCGTTTCATCCTCCGGGATTCCAGGTCGTGGAGTTCATCACAGTACGCGCGACGCTTTCTGCTATCACAGCATTCGTCATCGTGATGGTCATTGGGCCCTATGTGATTCGCTGGCTCGTACGCAATCAGCTCGGGGAAGAGGTACGCACAGAGCTGAGCGCTGGCGCCGTCGATCATTCACACAAACGTGGGACCCCCACGATGGGCGGATTGATTATTGTCAGTGCAATCATGATTGCAACGCTCCTATGGGGAGACCTGCGCGAGGTCTACGTCTGGCTCATCCTCATTTCGACCGCATGGATGGCCGCGTTCGGGTTCGCAGATGATTACATCAAGACCGTTCACAAAGACAAAGCGGGCTTGGCGGCACGTATGAAGCTAACCGGCCAAATCGGACTGGGACTGCTGGTGGGGCTCATTCTGTATTTCCATCCGCAATTTGAAGAGACGCGGTCCGTGACAGATCTGCCATTCGTTCAGAATTGGCATCTCGACTATAACATTCTGGGCAATACATTCCTGGGAGGGATGGATCTTGGATGGCTCTTATTCATCCCGATGACCATATTCATTGTTACGGCCACATCTAATGCAGTCAATTTGACGGACGGTCTCGATGGGCTGGCGGCAGGGGTCGCCGCGATCATCGCCCTAGGACTGGTCGTCCTCATCTATATCTCGGGACACGCAGGATTTTCCTCCTATCTGGGGGTGCTGCACCTGACAGGCGCAGGGGAATTGACCATCTTTGCATCCGCGATGTGTGTCGCATGCCTGGGGTTTCTGTGGTTTAACGGCTATCCGGCGACTGTCTTTATGGGGGATACTGGATCGCTCTCCTTAGGAGCTGCCATTGCGGTCATCGCCGTGATGGTCAAAAAAGAGCTTCTGTTACCACTGCTCTGTGCCGTCTTTTTTGTCGAAACCCTATCGGTCATTCTGCAGACTGCTTATTTCCGCTATACCCGTCGCAAGACAGGCACGGGGAAGCGGATCTTTCGCATGGCACCCCTGCATCACCATTATGAGGCAAAAGGTATGCACGAGGTAAAAATTGTTACCCGTTTCTGCCTTGTGACCGTAATCACCATGTTGGCAACCCTACTCTCGCTCCGGATCCGATGATGCAGCCATACAACGTCCAGGGGAAACGCATTACCGTTTTGGGAGCTGCCCGGAGCGGCCGCGCAGTCGCGGATCTATTGGCCCGTACTGGTGCCAAAGTATTGCTTTCCGATCATGGCCCTATTGATCCAGATACGCTGAAATGGTGCAAGAATCAGGGCATTGAAGTGGAAGCCCATGGGCATACAGAAGCAACACTGGCAGCAGATTTCCTGGTGATCAGTCCGGGAGTACCTACGACGGCTCAGCCTGTGCAGGCCGCCCTTGCCCGAGGACTGCCCGTCTATTCGGAGCTTGAGGTTGCCTCCTGGTACGCAAAGGGACAGATTGTAGCAGTCACCGGAACCAATGGAAAGACCACGACAGCTTCACTTGTAGGACACATGATGAAGACTGCTGATCGGCATACCGTAGTCGCGGGCAACATTGGTAGCCCCTTGTCTGAACATATACAAAATTTACATGCAGACACGGTAGTCGTCCTTGAAGTATCCAGCTTCCAACTGGATCATATAGACACGTTCCGGCCGGACGTGAGTGTGATCCTGAATATCACACCAGATCATCTGGATCGCTACGGTGGCAGCTTTGAACACTATGCCAAAAGTAAACTCCGCATCTATGAAAACCAGTCGGATGCAGACACAGTGATCTATAACTACGATGACACGCTGGTACGGGAGCGCGTCGAGTACTTTATCTCCACCCATGATGTGCAGGGGCTCCCCTTCAGTAGCCAGGTAGAGCTTTCGAGCGGTGCGAGCGCAATTCGCGACATGATCCATCTGCAGAAGCACGCACTCTTACCCACGGAGAAATTGGGGATCCCGGGCCCACACAACATCAGTAATTCTCTGGCAGCTGCACTGGCAGGGCAGGCGGTTGGACTCACGAATGCGGTTCTGCGTGAAAGCCTGCAACGATTCACCGGAGTGGATCACCGACTGGAAGTCATCCGTCAATTGAGCGGGGTCACCTATGTCAATGACTCGAAAGCGACTAATGTGAACGCACTCTGGTATGCGCTACTGAGTTTCCATGCACCGATTGTACTGCTCGCAGGTGGCCGGGACAAAGGGAATGATTATGAGATTATCAAGCCACTGATCTCCGAAAAAGTACATACCGTAGTTGCGTTCGGAGAAAGCGCACAAAAGGTGCTTAAAGAGCTTGGCCCTCATACCAAAAATGCATTGGCGGTCAAAACTCTGGACGAAGCCGTCCAGAGTGCACGAAGCTGTGCGAGTTCCGGGGATGTTGTACTGTTGAGCCCGGCGTGCGCCTCTTTTGACCTGTTTTCCAACTACGAAGAGCGGGGAGCACGATTTCGCCGCATCGTGGAGAGTTTCTAACCATGCCGAGACAGACCAACACCTTGTATCTGCAGGACCGAGCCCCGATGGATAGGTATATCCTCTGGATCGTGCTTGTCATCTCCGCGATTGGGGTTATGGCAGTCTACAGTGCAATCGCTTTTCTGGCTGAAGTGAAAGCAGATGGGGATACGGAGCAATTCCTTTTGCGTCACACACTCCGGGTGGGACTTGCACTCGTGACGATGATTGTCTTCAGTATGTTGGACTATCATCAGATTGCGCGCTGGTCGCGACTGTTTCTGGTAGGTTCTTTGTTCCTACTGGTGCTGGTGCGCATTTTTGGGGTCACGTACGGAGGCGCTACTCGTGCCTTCCAGGTTGGTCTTTTCAGCGTTCAACCATCAGATCTGGCTAAGATTGCGCTGATCCTGAACATCGCTGTACTCCTGGTACGTAAGCAGGAATACATCCATAACTTCACCAGGGGCGTCCTTCCGCTATTTTTCTGGACGTTTCTAACCGTCGTGTTGATCGGCCTGGAGGACCTGTCAACCGCCTTCCTCGTCCTGGTTTCTGTGATGCTGATGCTCTATGTCGGCCGTGTGAGCCTATTCCACATCGGAGGAGGTGTCGTCTTCAGCATTGCCTGCGTGTTATTGATGCTCCTTTCTTCTCCAAACCGGGCTCAGCGGGTCGAATCCTACCTGAATCTGAAGATCTTCACGAATACGGAGGAAGCCGAAGTGTTCGACTTACAGGCAGAGGGCTATCAGGCACACCAGGCCAGGATTGCCCTTGCGATGGGCGGTTGGACCGGACGAGGACCGGGCAAAAGTATCCAACGGGATTTTCTGCCGACCCCCTATAATGACTTCATTTTTGCCATCATCTCGGAAGAGTATGGGGTCCTGGGAAGTCTTGTCCTCCTGGGACTGTTCGTGATGATTCTCTTGCGGGGCTTTCTGCGGATTGCGCGTGATGCAATAGATCCACTGGGCCTTTTCCTGGCAGTTGGCTGCACAACGATTTTGTTTTTGTACACTTTGGTCCACACAGGGGTCTCAGTGGGGATCTTGCCGGTAACGGGGCTCCCGCTTCCACTGATTTCCTATGGCGGAACCTCGATGCTTGCTGCAGGCATTCTGCTTGGAATTCTACTCAATATTTCCCGACAACTGGACCGCCGATGAGACCACCTCGCATATTACTGGCTGGTGGCGGCACGGGCGGCCACGTATACCCGGCAATTGCCATTGCACAAGCAATCCGCTCGCTGGAGCCGATGAGTGCAATTGCATTTGCTGGAACGCGGGATCACCTAGAGTGGAACGCGGTCCCGGACGCAGGATTTGAAATTCATCCAATTACGATCAGCGGGTTTCACCGTAGACAGCTCTTACGAAATGCTGGATTCCCATTTAAGCTGGCAACCGGGCTCTGGCAGAGTTATCAGTTGGTTCAGGACTTTGATGCGGATGTTGCTGTCGGGACAGGCGGTTATGTGTCAGGGCCGGTATTGTGGGCAGCCAGCATGCGTAAACGTCCAACGGTTGCCCAGGAGCAGAATGCCTACGCAGGTGTGACCAATCGTATTCTGGGACGCCGTGCAGCACAGGTACACATTGCTTTTGAAGAGGCAAAGAGCTGGTTCCCCGAGGGGCGTTGCCGTATCAGTGGCAACCCTGTACGCAAGGAGTTGGCGACGAAAATTACACGTGAAGCCGCCCGGAAAGCTCTAAAACTGCCACAGACCGCGAAGGTGCTTTTCGTGTTCGGGGGATCGCTGGGAAGTCAAGCCATTAATGAAGCGATGTGGCAGGTTTCGGATCAAATGCTCTCCGCCCCTGACCTTCATATCATCTGGCAAACCGGCAACCTCTACTACGAGCGAATGCGGAAGAAGGAGCATGCAAGGCTTCGTGTTATGAAGTATGTGGACCGAATGGAGTTGTTTTATGCTGCCTGCGACCTTGTTCTGGCACGATCTGGAGCCCTCACATGCAGTGAGCTCTTGTGCACCTCGACTCCTGCGGTACTCGTGCCGTCCATACATGTAGCCGAGGATCACCAGACCAAAAATGCCCGCAGTATGGAGCGTATCGGTGCGGCGATGTTTGTGCCGGAAGAGGATCTTCTGAATGCACTCCTGATACAGGTCCCTGCCCTTTTGGCTGACCCCGAACGAAGAGGCAGGATGGCAGACAGAGCACGCAAAGCCGCAAAACCTCAAGCCGCCACGACCATCGCAAAAGATATTCTGGCATTGGTTGGATGGGAGGAATCAGCATGAACTCGCAACGTCGACAACCCTGGCTCGGACGAATCCGTCATGTACACATGGTCGGTATTGGCGGCATTGGAATGAGTTCAATCGCTTCCGTTCTTTTGGCGCGAGGATACCGGGTAACCGGCTCTGATCTGAGCCTGAGTGAACTGACCAACAAACTTGCAGATCAGGGAGCACACATTTACGAAGGACATGACAAAAAACATGTCGGTGGCGCAGATGTAGTCGTCTACTCGTCTGCGGTGGATGTGAATCAAAATGCCGAAACACAGGCCGCAGTTTCTCATCGTATCCCACTGATTTCCCGATCAGAGATGCTCGGCGAACTCATGCGTATGAAGTATGGTGTCGGTGTAGCCGGCACACACGGAAAAACAACGGCAACTAGCATGGTTGGGCGTGTGGTCGCAGAAGGTGGGTTTGATCCCACGGTCATCGTTGGAGGGAAAGTGACGGAACTCAACAGTAATGCCGTCAGTGGAGAGGGGGATATTATTGTGATTGAAGCAGATGAATATGATCGCGCCTTTCTGCGATTAACCCCCGCCCTGGCCGTAATCACGACCATTGAAGCAGATCATTTGGACATCTACGGCGACCTTGAAGAAGTCTATAAGGCCTTTACTGCGTTTGCCGTGAGTGTGCCCTTCTTCGGAGCAGCCATCGTCTGCCTGGATGATCCTGGTGTACAGGCAATCATTGACGGAATAGACCGCAGGCTGGTGACCTACGGCACCGCGCGGCAGGCGATGGTGCGGGCCGAAAGGGTGAGACAAAAGGGGCAGTCTACTCATTTCGATGTGCTTGCGTCCGGTAAGCTACTCGGATCTATTAAATTACGAGCGCTCGGATTGCACAATGTACGCAATGCACTGGCTGCAGTCGCCGTCGGGTTAGAGCTCGATATTGCTTTTGATTCCATTAAGTCGGGGCTGGAGCTCTTTTCCGGCGTCCAGCGGCGGTTTCAGGTTCTGGGGGAGAAGGATGAGATTCTGGTCATCGACGATTATGCCCATCATCCGACCGAAGTCCTTGCAACCCTTAAGGCTGCAAGCGAGGGATATCCGGATCGCAGGATTGTGGGGGTTTTTCAACCCCACCTATATTCGCGCACAAATGATTTCAAGGATCAGTTTGCCCGTTCATTTTTCAATGCGGACATCCTGATTGTGACAGAGATCTATCCGGCCCGGGAAAAACCAATCCCTGGAGTCACCGGGAAGCTGATTGCGGAACTGGCTGCGGCCAGGGGTCATCGCGATGTTCGCTACGCGAAGCGGAAGGAGGATGTACTACCCATTTTGCGGGATACCTGTGAGTCTGGTGATGTAGTACTGTTCATGGGGGCAGGAGATATCTGGCGAACGGCTCGCGTGTACACCGAACAACTTTGTCGAAGCGTAGCCGCCTAAGATCATGACACGTAGACAGAGACGCATTCTGACCTTTCTTGCAATCTCTCTCCTGATCTGTGTTGGAGCGAGCAGCGGGTGGTCCTACCTGTGGCAGCGCCCGTGTACCCAGATTACAATTACAGGCACTGATTACACAGATCCAGCTACCATGTATGGACTGATTGATAGTACATTCAGTACCCAGTTGGTAGTTGACCGGCTACAACGGCATCCATGGGTCCAAGGAGCGCGCGCGATCTGTTATCCAACCGGCATGATGCGGGTAGAGGTCCTGGAGCGTCGTCCACTTCTGTTGACCCTTAAGGAAACAGGAAGTCCGGCATACTATCTGGACGAGTTTGGCCACATGATGCCTGCCCATCCACAGGCAATCTTTGATGTGCCACTCTTGCGGGGGACTACGAATCCATATCGTGCACTATCTCCCGTGAAAAACCAAGCCGTACGGGACCTTCTAGCCCTTCTACCACGGCTTCCTGCTGAGATCGACTCCCTGATATCTGAATTTGAAGTAACAGAAAACGAATTGACCATGATTATGCGTGTTGCCGGTGCAGACCAGATCATGTTAGTGCATCTAGGGGATACGGCATGGGAAGAGAGACTGCACAAGTTGTATGCATTCTGGGATCAGCAGATACGACCTCGCGAGGACCTGATGGTCGAGGTCATTGACCTGCGGTTTCGAGGCCAAATCGTAACGAGAGAAAATCCGATATAGCTATACACCACGAACCATGAGTGATCAAATTGTAGTCGGAATGGATATTGGCACCACGAAAGTGTGTGCTGTCGTAGCCGAATCCGATGAATTAGGCAAGATTAATGTGCTAGGGATCGGGATCGCCGAATCTGATGGTCTGAACCGGGGCGTTGTGGTTAATATTGATAAGACTGTAGCCTCTGTCCAGAAAGCGATCTCAGCAGCGGAGCGGGCAGCCGATGTAGAAGTTCAGAATGTAATTGTAGGTATTGCCGGCGATCATATTCAAAGCTTCCAAAGTCGAGGGGTGGTTACGATTACCAACCGCGATCACTCAATTACGGAAAAAGATGTCAAGCGATTGATTGAGGATACGGCGCATGTGGCGATGCCCGCGGATCGGGAGATCCTGCACATTATCCCACAGGAATTCATCGTTGACGGTCAGGACGGGGTGTTAGATCCGGTCGGAATGAGCGGTGTACGCCTTGAAGCCAATGTGCATATCATCACAGGGTTGGTCTCTGCAGCAAGAAATATTTACAGGTGCATTGAGAAAGCCGGCTATCAGGTCACTGATGTCGTGCTTGAGCCACTGGCCAGTTCGTTCAGTGTGCTGCATCCAGATGAGAAGGAGGTTGGGGTGGTCCTGATTGATATTGGGGGCGGAACCACCGATGTTGCCGTCTTTGAAGATCGTACGATCCGGCACACTGCCGTCATCGCCGTAGCAGGCAACAATGTAACGGAGGATATCCGGAAGGGGCTGGGGGTCATGCGCAATCATGCCGAGCAGTTGAAATGTCAATTTGGTTGTGCAATGGTTGATCTCACAGATGATGACAATCAGATCCGTATTCCCGGGTTGGGGGGCAGGCAGGAAAAAACGATCAGCTCCAGCACATTGGCCCAGATCATTCAACCTCGACTGGAGGAAATCCTGGAGATCGCCGCGATTGAAATCCGACGCAGTGGATATGGCAAACATCTCTCCGCTGGTGCGGTCCTGACCGGTGGGGGCTCATTGATCCCCGGAACCAATGAATTGGCTAACGAAGTCCTTGGGCTCGAAACACGCGTTGGCTTTCCTACACATCGGGGAGGCGGGCTCTGGCAAGAGGTGTCGGACCCCAAGTTCGCCACAAGTATCGGCCTGGTTCTTTATGGACTGTCCCCGAAAATGATGAATTCTATCACGCAAGATGGCTCCGTCAGAAGACTGCCTGGTGCCATAGACGCTTCCGAAAAGGGAGGGGGCTCGTGGAGCAAAATCGTCGGCCGCATGAAGGGCTGGTTCGATGAACTTTAAAACAACTCATTTCCTTTTTGATCAAAATGAAAACTAACGAGATCATGGAAAAACAGAAAAAAACTCGGTTCAAGTTTGATGCTGAATACCAAGGCATTGCAAAAATTTGCGTTGTCGGTATAGGCGGAGGTGGCGGCAATGCCGTCAACAGTATGATTGAACATGGCTTGGAATCCGTAGAATTTATGGTCATCAACACAGATGCCCAGGATCTAAAGAAGAGCTTGGCGAAGCATAAAATTCAAGCTGGTCGGGAGCTGACCAAGGGCCTAGGTGCAGGAGCGAGACCCGATGTGGGTGTGCAGGCTATGATGGAATGCATTGACGAGATCGAAACCGCCTTGCACGGGTTCGATATGGTCTTTGTGACTGCCGGTATGGGGGGAGGAACTGGAACCGGCGGAGTCAGCATCGTTTCCGACATTGCACGGCGGCTGGGAATCCTAGTGGTAGCGATCGTCACTAAGCCCTTTGAGTTCGAAAACAAGCAACGGATGCAATATGCTCTGGCGGGGATTGATCGCCTCCGGAATAATGTTGACACCTTGATTATAATTCCGAATGAGCGGCTACTGGATATCGCAGATGAGACAACGAATCTTGCCGAGGCATTCCAGCGGGCAGATAATGTCCTGTCGGATGCCACCCGTGGAATTAGCGATCTAATCACGAAGACCGGCTTGATTAACCTGGATTTTGCAGATGTACGCACGACGATCAAGGATAGTGGCACTGCGATCATGGGGGTTGAAACGGGTGATATAAAAACCGGTGCCGCCACGATCACGCTTGACGCGATTTCAAGCTCGCTTATGGACGGTGTATCTATCGCGGGTGCTCGGAACGTACTGGTCAATCTCACCGCCGGGTCTATACCGATTAAGGAGGTAAACGCAGCAATGGCCGTCATCAAGGATGAAGCCGGCACAGATGCAGAGATCATCACGGGCGTGGTCGTTGATCCTGAGATGGAGGGTAAGATGCGGATTACTGTCATTGCGACTGGTTTTGATCGAGTGAAAACACCGAAGGGACGGGAGAGCAAGAAATTACGTCTGGAGGACGATGACTTTGGCTACAAAGGTGAGGACAACCTTAAGGTATTGGATAAACCCGCATGGGAGCGTCGTGGATTAGCTGAGCCTAAGAAGAATATCACCTTGGGAGAGCAAAAAATCAGGTACCTGAGTGAGGACGATGCTCCATCAAAAAAGAAAGAGCCCTCCCCTTCGGATAAGGTCCCTGCTTTTTTGCGAAAAATGATGGATTAGGAACATTCATATGTAAATTTGGTAGCAGGTGTATTCGTAAAATCACATTTATGCTATGCCCCAACACGCTTCAGCAGTCAAGCGGGTACGCCAGAGTGCGGCACGTCGCCTTCGTAACCGCGAACACCGTAGCCGGATGCGAACCATGGTCAAGAGACTCTTGCAAACCGAGGACGCTTCTGTTGCAAAAGACCTTTACCCTGAGACCCAGGCATATCTGGATAGACTTGTTACAAAGGGGATTATTCACCGCAATAAGTCTGCGCATTACAAATCTCAGATTTCATTACACTTGAACAAAGTCGCGCGTTAGATTCGTGGAATCAACGCAATTCACGCAAAATTTTATGCAAGAAGTACAATGAGCCTCTCATCAAATCTTTTTCGGACAGCCGTAAAATTCCTCTCACTGGGACTCCTTCTGACAATCCTGCCAAGTGCAGTCGCACAGGATTATATGAAGAATTTGCGCCCGGAAGGTAATATCTTTGTGAAACCCAGACTTGGGTTTTCATCATACCTTGGCGACAATGAACAATCGCCATTCAATTTTAATGGGGATGCTTTCGATGTGGGTATCCCTTGGAATGTCGGCCTTGAGCTTGGGTATCAGCTCTCCGTCCCATTCTCAATCAGTCTCGCATACGTTGCTGGAGAATATCCCGTGATCACACAATTCCCGGCCAGGGTTGACGACACGGATGGAGTAGCAAATGACGATGCGATGCGTAGTTCGATTCAGGCGATTGGTCGATACACTTTCGCAGAGGCACCGACGCGCACGGCTCTGTAC
Source organism: Rhodothermaceae bacterium (assembly GCA_009838195.1). Lineage (NCBI taxonomy): Bacteria > Pseudomonadati > Rhodothermota > Rhodothermia > Rhodothermales > Rhodothermaceae > Rhodothermaceae bacterium. Next base: position 23,419 of record VXSC01000011.1, read on the forward strand.
CTCAATTTTGGCTTGTCGTACTCGTTTGGAAATGTGACTCAGGATCAGGCACCCTATACAACGGAAGAGAGTGGGAGTGCATTCGGCCCTCTTGCCGGGGTAGGAGTGGACATCGCGCTTAATCCACGTACGTCATTCTTCGCAGAACTCAACGGAGGATTTCATTTCGGTGATGAAGCACTGGACGGCACATCGGAATACGGATATGGTGGGGTGGATGTACTTACCGCCCTAGGCATTGGTCTAAAAATTAATTTTGCGGCTGCGGTCACTCCGCCTGAGGTTGGTGCGCTTACCTGCCCGACCACGATGGTCGTGACAGATACTCCTGCAAATTTCTCTGCGGTCACGAACATGGAGGTTGCGACGCAACCGACTGAATTGCGCTGGGAATTCGGTGATGGCGGGACAGCCGCGGGAGACTCCGGTACTCACACCTACACAGAGGCGGGAACGTACGAGGTGATGTTTTTTGCAACGAACGAAGGCGGTACGGCTACTGGTGCATGTAGTGTCACCGTCATCGCTCCTGCCGAAATTCTTGCACTCACTACCAACAAGGAGAGTGTCAGTATATGCGACGAGGATCCAAGTGTGACCTTTACAGCCAACACGGGCGGATCCGAGCCATTCAGCTATCAGTGGGACTTCGGTGATGGCCAAGGTAGCACAGAGGCCAGCCCGTCTCATACGTATGCGCAAATGGGCACTTACACCGTAACCTTAACCCTGACCAATGATGCGGGCAGTGACAGCCGAACGACTACCGTGAATGTGACGGAGGAAGGTTGCTTCGACTGTGACATTTCAGAAATGAACACGGTGTTCTTTGATCGTAACTCATCCGTCCTCACCGATGCTGGTCGCACGCAGCTCATGGAAAACTTGGAAATCCTCCAGAACTGCGAACTGAATGTGCGCATTGAAGGCTATGCATCCCGAGACGAGCGGAATGCACAGCAGTTGAGTGAGGACCGTGCAGCAGCGGTCAGACAGTACTACGTTGACAACGGCATTGATGAGTCCCGTATGTCTGACATGGGCATGGGAGCAGCGGGACAGATAACCAAGAAAGGGGCAGCGGGTCAATTCCGACGGGTTGACACGATCCCCGTGAACTAAAAACTTTCCGTTCCTCTAAAAAGGTGCTCCGTCAGGTCTATGTCGGGGCACCTTTTTTTTGCCCGCACAGGCTTCTGTGTACCTGAGTCGAACAACAACCGGAGGTCTGCCCCGATACGGATTTGTATCTTCGGCGTTTACTCCTGCCCCAAGGCAACAACGAGAAGATTGTGCGTTCCGATTGAGCTAGTCCACATGATCGGAATATGTACATGAGCAAACCTTCCTTTCTCTGAACACAAAGAGGCAGACTTTCTTTGTGAGTAAATTGCCCTTATTTTGAGCACTCTGAGCTGAACGCCGTCTATCGGGAAATTGTCCTAGACTTGGCTCTTCTGGTGATCAATCCTGCGGGATTCCAATACTCCAATGCCTGTATTTGACCATAATCAACAGTCTCAACTGGCAAAACAACTCAAGCTTGAAGCTGCAAGACTCGGCTTTGTGGCATGCGGAATTGCGGAGGCGCGGCAATTGGATGACGAGGCAAAACGCCTTGAAGTCTGGCTTGCGAACGGGCAACATGCATCCATGGCTTACATGACCCGGAACTTCGAAAAACGGGTAGACCCCCGAAAACTGGTCCCGGGTGCGAAGCGGGTTGTAACAGTGTTATATAACTACTGGCAGGGAGGTACCCATGCAGAAGATGCAGGAAAAATCAGTCGCTACGCATGGGGAGATGACTACCATCAAGTCATGAAGGAGCGCCTCTACGAACTGTATTCATGGCTGGAGGGGGAAGTTAAAACCCTTTCCGGCCGCGTTTTTGTTGATTCTGCTCCCGTGATGGACAAGGTTTGGGCACAGCGTAGTGGATTGGGATGGATTGCAAAAAACACCAACCTGATCAATCCCCGCATTGGGTCCTGGTTTTTTATCGGGACGCTGATCATTGATGTGCCGCTTACCTGTGATGATCCCGCTACGTACGATCATTGTGGATCCTGTACCCGATGCATTGATGCATGTCCAACGGATGCGATCTATCAGCCGTACGTAGTGGATTCGAACCGCTGCATTTCGTACTGGACTATCGAGCACCGCGGGGATTCATTGCCCGAGGAAATCATGTCGCAGCAGGAAGACTGGATTTTTGGATGCGATATATGCCAGGATGTATGTCCCTGGAATAAATTCAGTCGCCAAACGAAGGATTCCCGATTCCTACCCCGGGAAGGAATCCAGGATACCCCGCTTGAAGAATGGGAAGAACTGGATCTTGAAGCCTTTCGAAAACGCTTCAGAGGAAGTGCCGTGAAACGGGCTAAGTATGAAGGCTTTAAGCGCAACGTACGGGCAGCCAAACGATCCCGTGTCCTTCGCAGGGATTAGGTCCAGGCCAAAGATCTGACTAGAACCATTGTTAATCCCGGCCGCAGAAGGTTTTAGTCGGGGCGCATCAGCGGAAACAAGATCACGTCACGGATACTCCTTTGATTGGTCATCAACATGGCCAGTCGGTCAACCCCCACACCCAATCCGGCATTGGGGGGCATACCATATTCAAGCGCACGTAGGTAATCATGGTCCATTTGCATTGCCTCGAGGTCTCCTCCTTTTCGAAGACGAAGCTGCTCTTCAAAACGCCTTCGCTGGTCGTCTGGGTCGTTGAGTTCGCTGAACGCGTTACACAACTCTTTCCCACCTGCGAACATTTCAAATCGCTCGACCAAGCCCTCCTGGCTCCGGTGCCGCTTGGCAAGGGGGCTTAACTCAAGTGGATAATCCGTAATGAATGCAGGTTGAATCAGATCAGGTTCAACCGCAGCACCAAAAATTTCGTCCAGCAATTTACCAATCCCCATTGAGGATGAGGTTTCTATATCCAGAGAGTCGGCCACCTCTAAAATCGTGTCCCGGCTTTGTTGATACAGATTATGTCCGGTTTTTTTCTCGATTGCTTCAAAGAACGGAATGCGCGGCCATGGCCGTTCAAACGAAATCTCTTCTTCCCCCCACTGCACACGAGTAGAGCCGTGCAGAGTCGTGGCAACCGATTCAATCAGCTCTTCCACTAGGTCCATCATCCAAACGTAATCCTTGAACGCGACATATAACTCCAGCATGGTAAACTCTGGGTTGTGGAATCGACTCAAACCCTCATTCCTGAAGTCTTTGGCAATCTCATAGACCCCATCAAACCCGCCAGCGATACACCGTTTCAGGTACAACTCGTCGGCAATGCGCATGTAGAGTGGCATGTCCAGCGCATTATGATGCGTCTTAAACGGCCGTGCAGATGCTCCACCGTAGACTGGTTGCAAAACGGGAGTTTCAACTTCGATGAAGCCTTGCTCATCAAGAAACTTTCGAATAGCTGTAATCATTCGTGCGCGCTGGACGAAGACTTCCCGTACATGTGGATTGACAGTTAAGTCTACGTAGCGCTGCCGGTACCGAAATTCCTTTTCGGTGACCTCATCAAATACAGTCCCTTCCTGCTCTTTGACGATGGGAAGCGGGCGCAGTGCCTTGGCGAGAAGTTCTAGCTTCGATGCATGCACGGTAACCTCACCCATGCGTGTCCGAAATACGTGCCCTTCAACCCCAACAATGTCACCAATATGAATATGACGTTTGAAGATCTCGTTATAGAACCCGTCTGGCATGTCGTCCCTTCGAACATAGACCTGCATTCGTCCTGTTGCATCCTGGAGATCAAAAAAGGATGCTTTTCCCATGATCCGCCGACTCATCAGGCGACCTGCCATGAACACGACTTTCGTGGGAGCAGTTTCATCGAATCCCTCCACTACAGGAGCAACATGGTCACTCACCGGCCATGCATACGGGTACGGATTGATTCCGCTGGCTTCTAGGGCCTCCCTTGACTGCCGACGCACCTGCTCCTGATCTGAAAACTGGCGTGGTTGAGAACTATCTGTCATAACCGGGCAACGGACGAACCTCCATTTTAACCTCTACCATGGGCATGTCACCCATAGGGCTACCTCGCTGGCCAGCTCGATTCGGAGTCAGCACTCGCGTGATTCGATCCAGCACTTCGTAGCCCTCAACCAACTCGCCAAAAACCGTATACATGCCATCAAGCATGGGCGCACCTCCCTCATTCATGTAGGTTGCTCTAGCCTCGGCAGAGTATTCAAATGTTGAGTCTGGAATCATCTGCTGTGCTCGACTCTGCAATTGGTCCAGGAATTCTTCGGGATAAATACTGCCGTGAACAATATAAAACTGACTCCCATTGGACTCTCGCTCCGGGTTCATATTATCCCCCGACCGTGCAGTTGCAAGTGCACCTCGCTTATGGTAACGCCCTGGAAGGATCTCTGCAGGAAGAGTATAGCCGGGCCCCCCCGACCCATCATTCGTGGGATCGTCATCCTTCGAATTTGGATCCCCTCCCTGGATCATGAATCCGCCAATCACGCGGTGGAACGTGGTTCCGTCAAAGAATCCCTCGTTCGCGAGCTTTTTGAAGTTATCCCTGTGAACTGGAGTATCATCATAGAGCTCAATCACCATTGTCCCCATGGAAGTGGAGATCTCGAAGAAATTGGTCGAGGGCAGTCCATTAACGGTCTGCGTCTGACAGCTGCTGGTAGTCATCATCGCGAGTATAAACAGGGGGAAGAATGAAAATTGGATGAATTTCATGGATTCAGATAATGGTCAAAATAGCGGAGAATACCTGCGCGTAGCAGCAAGTCCTGCTCTGTGGAACTCATGTCTTCTGGCAAATCTTCATGGGGCTCCCAAATCCAGTAGCCGTCCACTTCCTGTCCCACCCTCTCAAAACATCCCAGACATTCCAAAACACAATAAGTCCCTTCATTGACCAGACGCTGTTTTGATGCTTTGTCCAAATTAGGTTCGAATTCCCGCCCTGATTCATGTAGACCGACCAGAAATAGTATCCCTTCAAGGTCATCCGAGCACCCAAGAGTGCTGTCTAGCCATGCCTTGAGTTTCGGCCATGCCTCAGCGACTGCAGCCTGATCTAGTTCAAAAATGTGCGCCACGGCAGTGCTAATTATAGAACCTCTGCCAACAAGAGCGCGAATTTCTTGTTCCGTGTAACCATCTGTGAAGGTTATGGTATATAGTGCCTTGGCATAAAACATCTTGAGCAAATGAACCGCACTCTACTTCTGTTATGTACCGGCTTGTTGATTGCTTCTTCCGCTGAAGCTCAGTCTTTTGGTGGCACAATCGCGGTGACTGATCATCACGTATTCGTTGGAGAAACGGGAAATGTAGCTTTCCCTGGGGAAGTATATATCTATACTCTTGGTGACCTTGCAGCTGAACCCGTTATCCTGTCTGTAAATCAGGAACTGGAACGATTTGGCCGAGCAATTGCAGCTCATGGTGAGACGTTATTCGTCGGAGCCAGCGATGCAGATGAGAGCCGGGGAACCGTCTATGTGTTCCGCTACAACAGCGCCCGGGAACAGATTGACAGGCCCGAAGAAGTGCCGGAATGGCTGGATGCCGACGCTTGGTTTCGCCAAAACAGCGCTTGGGAACCGATTGCCCGTCTTACTGCATCCGATGCGACCCCCGGTGATCGGTTTGGAGACTTCATTGCACTGGACGAAAAGAAAATCCTGGTTGGCGCACCTGGCCGTATGGAGTCAGCCGGGGCGGTTTATGTGATTACAGAAAATGCTGATGGCTCATTCTCGGAAACTGCTACCCTGACCGCTAGTGATGCCGGAGGCGGAGACGGTTTTGGAGCTACCTTGGCCATCGAAAAGAATCTGGCTATTGTCGGTGCACCGACAAAATCTGAAAATAGGGGAGCCGTCTACGCGTTCCTGCATGGATCAGAAGGCTGGACCCAGGTCGGTAAACTGGCACCGGATTTTCTAACAGAGCGAAGCAGGATGGGAGGCTCGGTAGTAATCCACCAAGGACGCGTGTACGCAGGAGCACCCATGCAGGAAAGAGGCCAGGGGATCGTTTTGGAGTATGAGTGGGATCCTGAGTCAACCCAATTGCGCATGCGGGATCAACTGCAATCCTTCGATCAACAACGCTCCTCTCAGTTCGGGGCTGCTCTGGCAGCCAGCGGCAATGAAATCTGGATCGGGGCTCATCGCAGCAATCGAGGTAGAGGGATTGTCCACCGATTCATCTCCGATGAAAATGGATGGGTCGGTGCTATGAAGCTGCTGCCGGATGAATCGATTGGCCGGGCAGCGTTCGGAAGCCGTATTGTTGTTCGGGGAGATGTTGCTGTCATAGGAGCTGTACGTATGGATTCCAGGGCCGGAGGAGCGATCCTCTTAAAGAGAGAAGAGAATGGTGACTGGGTGACAAAGGCGACCCTGGTCAATAAAGTGAAGGGACATGAAGCGATCACCGGAGGGGAAATCCGCTGCACCGAGGGTATGGTGTCCAGGTGGCCCTGCAAGGACGTAGATATGACTGCATTCCTACCCCTTCCAGAAATGGGAGGAGGCCGGGGTTCCAGGCTTAATGATATCTGGGGATGGACGGATCCTAATACCTCCCAGGAATATGCCTTAGTCGGACGCAACGATGGCACCTCTTTTGTGGATGTTACCGATCCTGAGTACCCACGCTACGTCGGGGATCTGCCCATGACAGACGGATCGGTCGCAAATGTATGGCGGGACATTAAAGTGTATGCTGATCATGCCTTTATCGTCGCAGATGGTGCTGGACAACATGGTGTGCAGATTTTTGATTTGGCGCAGTTGCGTGAAGTTGAAGGGCAGCCGGTGACGTTCAACGAAACCGCACTCTACACAGGTATTGCCAGTGCACATAATATTGTTATTAACGAAGAGACCGGGTTCGGCTTTGTTGTCGGTGCCAGCGGAGGCGGTGAGACCTGCGGTGGCGGCTTACACATGCTTGACCTGCGTGAACCAGCCAATGTGACGTTTGCAGGTTGCTTTGCTGATCCGAATACCGGAAGGCGCAAGACAGGCTACTCACATGATGCGCAATGCGTCATCTATTCCGGTCCGGACCTGACCTACAGTGGTAAAGAAATCTGTCTTGGATCCAATGAAACCGCACTCAGCATCGCAGACGTAACCGACAAGGAAAATCCGGTAACCATCTCTATGGCCGTTTATCCCAAAGTGGCTTATGCACATCAGGGTTGGCTAACCGAGGATCATCGGTACTTCTACATGAATGATGAAGGCGATGAGCCGCAGGGATTGGTTGAGGGGACTCGCACCTTGGTCTGGGACGTTTCGGATCTGGATGATCCGGTACTGGTCAGTGAATATGTTGCCAGTACTCCCGACACGGATCACAATCTCTATATCAAGGGCAATCTGATGTATCAATCAAATTACGGTGCCGGGCTACGGATTCTTGATATCACGAATCCCGAAACGCCCATGGAGATTGGCTTTTTTGAGCCTGGTCCCGGTTCCACCTCATGGAGTAATTATCCTTATTTCAAGAGCGGCACCCTGATCGTCACGAGCGGATCCGAGGGGCTCTTTGTTCTCAAGAAGCGCAATCTGGACATTTAGGTGACATTCCACACTTTCGGCGTTCAGTTTGCACGGGCCTAGAATTCCTTCGGCGTCGGTAAAGCCAGCATAGATCCCTTGCGGGGAGATCTCGCTTGGGCTGGATAGGCAGGGCATTGCACTCTATTCATAGCGCATGGAAATGCACATCCTGCCAGGGATCACATACCTATGTACCCACAACGACTTGATCGAGTTTTCGGATTATTGTAACTTTTTGTAAGGCTCTGTATGATTTTCACCGGTAGGCGGATAGGGCTATACGCGACATTCAGATATGTTTTGATAGATGTTTTGGAGGACACTGAATAGAAAGACGGTCAAGTTCTTCCAGAACAAGCACGTTGCAAGGGTTGGCTTCTCCGCGGTTTATCCTTTGATTTCGTTATGGACTTACTGGAGAGCTTTTGACGGTAATTACACCGGAACGGACATATTGTGGGGCGTAGCTGTTACGATCATCTTAGCCTCTGCCATCTACCTGTATTTGCCCATCGCAAAAAAGGTCGAGCGCGGGAGCATTATATGGTTCTTGGGACTACTCACCATTTTCGGCATTTTCACTTTTGGAACGGTATTGGCTGGATTCTGGACCCACTGGATTATTAGGATCCCTGTCGAACAGCAAGCCTGGGGAGAGTACATCACGTACTCTGCAATTTGGATTCCGGCAATCCATACGATTGCCAAGAATAAGAACAAGCTTCAGCTTCAACCCCACGAAATTATTCCCCGCGTAATTCCGCTATTCAAAGGGCCGGCCGCATGGAATAAGGCAGAGAGGTAGGTAGACGGGGGATTGATTCGGCTGCGGGGTAGGTGTTGTACTGCAGATGACAACAAGCGTCTACACTTCCGATCCGACGGATACACAGGTATATAACCCCCCATTTTAAACTGCCGTCGATTTCATTCACTCAAATACCGTTGGACAACAAGTGCACAAAAAATCAGCACTTAAATGCCCCCCTTGATCGGTTGCTACGGATAGATCGGATTGGCTAGGAATAGGGGATCGAATTTGCAAGAATAGCACCTCAAATCCAGCAAACGAGACGAAAAGTCAGCTGAAAATGGGAGAATTGTGAAGAAATTGTGAATTTTCCCTTGACTTTTTGTAAAAAAAGTGTTATCTACCAATAGCGCTCGACAATTTAGTCTCGTGCGCTGCCTACTTCCACTCACCAAATAAAATGTAATCATGCTAAGAAAAGTTTTAATAGTCGTAATGGTCGTTTTGGCCGTCGTTCACGGCCTAGCGCCTGATATGATTGCCTCGGGGGTCGTTCCTTTGCTGCTGGTCTTATCGGGTCTTGCATATGGAGTTGTGGCAACGGACGCGGAAAATCCAACCACCTACTTAGTGGTTGTGTTAGCAGTCGGAGCTGCGGCCGGTGCAGATGTGCTGTCCCATATACAGAGCATCGGAGGACATCTTGATGCGATATTGGACGCCGCGGTGGTTGCTCTATTTTCTTCCGTAGTCACCATCCTAGTTTTACGGACCTATAATCGCCTCAAATAGCAGAAGACGGTTGGACAGTCCTTGTTGATCTGTCGCTGGGACAATTGTCTTCCATACGGCTAGGATTGCCGCGCAGATAACGGTTATTGAGATCGTTTTTGCGGGCTGGCCCCAAGGCGGTCCATCTGATGATGGCTCGCCTTGGTTCTGTTGGCTTCAAATTGGGGTGGTTGCATTGCTGGTCTCGGGGCACCATTTTTATACGGGCGGGTATGAGAGTTGAGTTCTATTTTTCCCGCTCCTGCTTCGGCCTGCAGGGTTTCTACCCTGAGGACTATGGGTCACGTTTTCGTTTCCATTCTGGCTTTCGCTCTCATGTTGATGGGGGTGTTGGCACTCTGGTTTTTGCATCGCCATGGGTTAAAGAAACTTTACCCTCGAGCTAGCTTCTGGCTAATGCTTGGTGCTGGAGTGGGCATGGCGTTAATGTTTATCCCCGTAGATCGAGAGCGTGTGTTGTGGATCGCACCTGTCATAACAACCCTGCTTACACTGGGTTTTGCTGCGAAATACAGAGATCTTAACCAATCCAGCACTTACAAACCTCCTGAGGCAGCACAATAGCTGCTTACTTGCTTGCCTCCAACCATATTCACCGACAACTCATCGTAGATATTCGGCGACTGCAACCCTGTCAGTCCCGTTATGAGATGTAAAGCACCCATCAGACGTCCGCTGGGATTGCATACAGAGCCATGTGCAAGAAAGCAGAACATCAGGAAGTAATTGAACCTCGTCAATTAGTCGGCAAGTGTCACGCCAAGCCCCGGTTCCTCTAGAAGGTGCAGGGATCCATTCAACAGGGCGAATCCACCTCGTGCCACATCCCTCGAAAGATCAAAACTTCCATCAAGGTCCAAGTACCGTGTCTGGGGACACGCATAAGCCGTGTGCAAGGCGGCCGCTATACTGATTACGCTCTCATCCATACAACCCCACATCAGGTCAATCCCTGCTAATGCTGCCAGATCTGCGATATCCAGGGCGCCTGTGATGCCGGCGCATTTCATGAGCTTGATATTCCAAATCCCGAATGGCTTATTTACCGTCAGTTGGAGAGCATCCATAGGACCATGTAAGCTTTCGTCAGCTGCCATAAGACGTTGAGCCTCCCCTGACAATTTGAGCATATCCTCCTCTGCCCCTCTGGCTAAAGGCTGTTCGATGAGTTCCAAGTCCAATGCGTGTGCCTCACGAAAGAGATCCCTAGTCTGTTCAATGGTATACCCCTGATTCGCATCAACACGGATATGGACGCTCCCTGGACATACCAATCGCAGGGCCCGCAGACGTTCAAGATCCTCGTCGTAATCCAGCCCAAGCTTGACCTTCAGGCAATTGAATCCACGTGCAAGATACTCACGGGCTTCCTTCAGCGTTTCTTCCAAGGGGAGAATTCCGATCGTAATTGAGGTGGGGAGCGGCTTCATTGATGAACCGAGCATGGCAACTACCGGAACATTCATACTTCGACCCAACAGATCATAGAGTGCCATATCCAGGGCTGCCACCGCGGAGGGGTATTGCGAACATTCCGATTGCAATTGCCTTGCCAATGTCCGAAACAGTCTAGGGTCCCGTCCTTTCAAGATATCATGTGCGGCGGCATCCATTGCCCCAAGGCAGTCCTCTGCATTTTCGGAAGTGACCGCCGTCGGGGCCGCACATCCCAGACCTGAAACACCGAGACTGCTTTCTAGGCGAACAAAATGTAAATCAACCGTGCTGACCTCTCGTGTCGCAATCACATAGGGACGGGTCAAAGGAAGGCGCTCCGTCCAAGTCTCCACACCGCGAATGATCATGAGGGTAGCCTTTGCCGGATTATATGCACCAGCCGCTCACCCCCCTCTTCCAGTGGCCTCACCACCGGAATCCCGTGCTGTGCTTCCAACTCTGTGGCAATCTGCAAAGATTGCGCATCATCAAGCCCACGCGTAAACAGCGAAATCCCCCATACCTCTGAGCCCAGAAGACGGATGATTTCAAGCTCCTCTGACAATGGGGGGATCCTGCAGTCCAGGTCTTCAAAACCTTCAAAGTGAAGACGTGCAGGAGCGTGTTGTAGGACGACCCCCGCTGCCCGTGCAGAGCAAATCAGCTCCGGTCCAGCTGGTCCGGCTGGATTCCGCAGAGCAGACTGCCCCTCGAGGAGAATCACCTCCGGTCTTTCCTCCCGATAGCATTCCACGATGGCACGCTCCAACTCTCCTGATACAAAATCATTCAGAGTTGCATCGAAAACAAATCCGTACTTCAATCCCTGTAACCAACCCGTTTGCCCCGTATAGATTACCTCTGAGCGCACGCCCTGCTCGCGAAGCCCATCTCGCAAGATCATTGCGGTAGTCCGCTTGCCGATCGCACAATCCATTCCAAGAACTGCGACACGTGGTGCGGGCACGAGAAGAATTTCACCAGACCAGAATTGCAACTCGGACGTAGGGCGAGGTTTGCGCAAATCAATAATTCTTCCTTTGGCCAGACTCACAAGTTCATCGTCGTCCGAAAGCAGTTGATGAAGCCCATTCACCAACTGCAGGCCGGCAGATGCCGCTGTCAATAAATCCACGCGAAGCGCATCTGGAAGCACCCCCCCAACCGTTGCGACTCCGATTATGCAGTGCGTTGGAGTCTGATGCACCAACGCCTCTGAAACAGAACTGTAGAAGGGAATTCCACGATTGCGACCGTCCAGTATATAGCCTGCGTCCTGGCCTGTGTAGTCCGGGTCCACCACTCCCAAAATCTTGTACCGGCTGGGACCACGTAGTAGGCCATGTGTCGTTTTTGCGAAAACGCTATCAAATAGCCCGTTCGCAAGTATAAGCGCACTTTCCTTCATAAATTCCTTAAGTCAACCCGCGGCATTTACCGTGAGCATAATGGATTTTCCCATTCGCGAGCAGTCGGTCTCGCGTTTATATGACTCATAATTCGCTGACTGTATTACAAAATAAAACATGATTCCCAAACCCGTCCGCATCTTTACCAGTGCTCCATCTTTACCCTCCGCTCTTGAGAGACTGCAGGAACTGGCATATAACGTCCGATGGGCCTGGGATGAGGATACCATTTCTCTCTTCCAAAGGCTCGACGCAGACCTCTGGGAAAGTTCAGGCCATAACCCGGTGCGGATGCTGGCCGAAGTATCTGCGACCCGGCTGGAAGAACTCGCAAAGGATGAAGGGTTCGTCGCTCAATTGAACGAGGTGTGTGGCTCCTTTGACACCTATATGCAGGCAGGCTCAACCTGGTACTCCCGCACCCATGAGTCAGATGGATTATTGGCAGCCTACTTCTCCGCCGAGTTTGGGATTACAGAATGTCTCTCGATATTTGCTGGAGGGCTTGGGGTCCTGGCGGGTGATCACCTAAAAAGTGCAAGTGACCTCGGAGTTCCCATCGTTGGCGTTGGCCTGATGTACCAACAGGGATACTTCAGCCAGTATCTGGATGCCGACGGCTGGCAGAAAGAATCGTATATAGAGAATGACTTTACCAGCCTTCCGTTGACCCTCGAGCGTGGAGAACATGGGATACCCCTGCAGGTGGATATCGAAATCGACAATCGTACAGTATACGCCCGGATCTGGCGGCTACAAGTTGGACGTATTCCATTGTACTTACTGGATACCAACTTCAATGCAAATGAACACGATGAGGATCGGAATCTGACAGACTACCTCTATGGGGGAGGGAACGAACTCCGTATCCGGCAAGAGATTATTCTGGGGATTGGCGGCTATCGGGCACTGCAATTACTGGGACTCAAGCCTCAGGTTTTTCATCTTAATGAAGGACACTCTGCATTTCTGACGCTGGACCGTACCAGGCAGTTGATGCAGGAGCATAACTTGTCTTTCCATGAAGCTCGAATTGCTACCGCAGCGAGCGTCGTATTCACGACACATACACCAGTCGAAGCTGGTCACGATCGTTTTTCACCGGAATTAATGGATCGCTATATGGTATCCTACGCCAAAAAATCACTGGGCCTCGAGCGCCGTGAGTTTTTGGCGCTCGGGCGGGAACATGCAGATAATGATCAGGAGCTGTTTGGCATGACTAAGCTTGCTCTGCGTATGAGCAGTGCTTGTAACGGGGTCGCAAAATTACATGGACAAGTGAGCCGCGCAATGTGGCAAAATCTTTGGCCCGCAGTACCGGAAAATGAAGTGCCCATCCGTCATGTGACCAACGGTATTCATATTTCTTCCTGGATTTCAAGCTCGCTCAAGCGACATGTTGACCGATATGTTGGTCCGCGGTGGAGAGAAGAAGCCATCAGTGAGTCCCAATGGAAGCATGCAGAGCAAATCCCGGATGATATGCTCTGGCACACACATTCAGTGCGTAAAGAGCGTTTGATCCTACGGGCCCGTAGGTCATTGCAATCCCGACTGGAGCGACTGGAAGCGCCGGCAAGAGAGATTGCCCGGGCAAAGAAAGTTCTCAATCCCGAGGCACTTACCATTGGATTCGCACGCCGATTTGCCACCTACAAACGTGCAACGCTCCTGTTTCGGAACCTAGAGAGGCTGACCCAAATTCTAACTAACTCTGGCTGCCCGGTTCAGATCATTTTTGCGGGGAAAGCACATCCCCGTGATCAACCTGGAAAAGAACTGATCCAGAAAATTGTTGCTGCTTCCAGTACCGAAGCCCTGTGTAACCATATCGTTTTTCTTGAAGATTATGACATGGCTATTGCACGTGATCTGGTACAGGGCGTAGATCTGTGGTTAAACACTCCTCGGCGCCCAAGGGAGGCCAGCGGCACCAGTGGAATGAAAGCCGCCGCAAATGGTGGACTCAACCTCAGTATCCTGGATGGATGGTGGGATGAAGGGTATGATCCCGCGATCGGCTGGGCGATTGGCAATGGTGAAATCATGGAGAACCATGCCTACCAGGATGAACGAGAGGCTGAACAGCTCTATGATCAATTGGAGCATGAGATTGTGCCGCTATTTTATGAGCGCTCTTCCGAAGGACTGCCTCTTGAATGGATCGCCCGCATGAAGCGATCCATTGCGACCCACAGCAGCTTCTTTAACACTCATCGTATGGTTCAGGAATACACCGAAACGACCTACCTGACCGCAGCCACGCGCGCAAAAGCACTCTATGACAAGAATCTGCAAGGTGCCAGGGCATTGTCAAGCCAGCAGCAAAAGGTACAAGAGGCCTGGCCCAAAGTCCAGGTCCGTGTTGACGAAAATGCTCCTCAAGGTCATCTACAGGTCGGAGCTCCCTTCACGATCAAGGCCGATGTAACGCTAGGACCCTTGTCACCAGATGATGTAGAGGTCCAGCTATACTTGGGACGGATCGCACAGAAGGGAGAGATCATAGACGCAACAATCACGTCCATGAAATTGGTCAAAACCAACCAGAAGAACACCCCGTACCTCTATGAGGCGAAAAATGTCGTCTGTACCAAGAGCGGATCCGTTGGATACACGGTACGTGTTCTCCCAAAACGTGAGGACCAGCCCCTATTGCAGTCCTCCCGTCTGATGACCTGGGCTCAGTAGGTACCTGTTTCTGTCAGCGAGGCGAGGGAAATCTGGTTTGGATCTTCAAACACCGAATCCGGCAAATCAGAGTACACTCCCAGATTCGAAACTTTTCGGACGTTTGAATCGCTGTTGACAACGGCTCTGGTATCGGCAAGCATGATGCCCCCGTAGCTTTCATACCCTTCCCAGGTCGTGGTAAAGCGGGGCTGCTCATCCGCATCGGCGTCTGCGTAGTAGGACCATTGTTCAACCAGATTCAGTTCCTTGTTAACATACACATCATACCCGTTGTCTGGGGTGAGCCCCACCCCATCAAATCTGAGTGTCAGAACATGTGCCTCGTGGCCATCGGCCATGGTCTCTTCTCCTTTGTACCCTAATGTGACCCCTGAGTCTTTGAGTTTATACGGCATCAGTAACCAGTAGCCTGCATTAATCCAGTCTCTATAGGCACCTGCCAATAATTCATCTGCGGGGGTGATTTCATGACCATCCTTGAAGGCGCGTCCTTCCATGGTATGGATATTCATGAGTACAACGGTACTGTCCCCCTGCCACCGAAACCTGCCCGTCCATTTGTCCCACACATGATCTTCTCCGAAGATGGTCCAACTCAGGTAGCGGGCATTATCCCACGCGGCACGTCCCCCCATACTGGCCATCACCTGATCTGCAATCTCAATCGCCTGTGGGTGAGAATCATCCGCGTTGAATCCCTCCATCGGGGGATTTGAATCTTGCTGAGCATATACCAGCCCAGGGAAAAGTAAGAGTAATGTTAAGTATTTCACGAGAGTGAGGGTTTTAAGTTATGGGATCCCGACGCGCCAGATCGTAGTTTGCCGGGACAGTTACTTTAGTTAAGCAATCACGCAATGCCTATAAAGATCGTAGCCCTCATTTTGTTTCTGACGTATTCCGTAGAGGCCAGTGCACAAATTACCATCTCTGAAGATGACTATGCACATGCGGAGTCAATGCTCTCGACGACAACCCGGAGCATGGTCTACCACACAACACTACGCCCCAACTGGCTGGATGAGGATCGGTTCTGGTACCTTCACGCATCGCCGGAAGGATCCGAATTCATTCTTGTTGACCCCGGCCAGGGACAGCAAAGCCCTCTTTTTGAACATGCACGCATGACAGAGGCCATCTCCGACTATCTGGAATCTCCCGAAGCTGAGGTGGATTTTTCACGCTTCTCATTTGATCCGGAATCGGAGCAGATACGCTCCTTGGGGGGGCGAGATAAAAGCATGGCCTGTAGCATCGTCACCTATGTGTGTGAGCCTGTTAACGAGATAAGCACCAGTGGCATCCGCCCCACCGCAGCTGTTTCTCCTGATGGAAAATATGAAGCCTTCCGAAGGGAAAACAATCTGTGGATCCGAGTCATTGATACCGATGAGGAACAGCAACTGACCTTCGATGGCGCGGAAGATTTTGGATATGCGACCAATAACGCGGGCTGGGTCAGAAGCGACCGTCCGGTTCTGCTCTGGTCGCCTGATTCAAAAAAGATTGCAACATTTCAGCACGATGGGCGCAGCGTTGGTGAAATGTATATGATCTCAACGCAGATTGGTCACTCTGAGTTGGAAGCATGGAAGTATCCCCTGCCGCAGGACAGTGCCGTCTTTATGATTCACCGTGTGATTGTCCATGTAGAAGAAAAAGAAACCGTGCGACTGGATATGCCACCAGACTATCATCGCGGAACCACCACGGACCATGTAGCTGACTGGGATGGCACCTTTCTAGACGTGCGCTGGAGTCCTGACAGTCAGCAACTGGCCTTCGTATCCTCATCCAGAGATCACAAAGATGCCTGGCTTCGAGTCGCCAATGCGGAAACGGGGGAAGTCCGGGAAATTCTTCATGAACGGGTGCCTACCTACTATGAATCCGGTGTGAATGCTGAAAATTGGCAGGTATTTTTTGAAACGAATGAGGTCCTCTGGTATTCAGAGCGATCGAACTGGGGACACCTCTACCTCTATGACCTTACCACAGGAGATCTCAAACATTCAATCACATCTGGGGACTGGGTTGTTCTGCAGCTACGCCATGCGGACCTGGATGAACGTATGTTGTATTTCACCGGCGCAGGCAGAGATGGCCCTGATCCATACTTCCAATACCTGTACCGTGTGAGTATGGATGGCAGCGAGCCCGAATTACTCACGCCGGAAGAAGCCCACCATGTCGTGTCTCTCTCCCCGCAGAAGAAATATCTCCTGGATTCCTGGTCACGACCGGATGTACCTCAGCAGCACGCCGTCCGGAATCTTGACGGTACGATTGCTGTCGATCTCGGGACGGCAGATATTTCCGAACTTCTGAAAACCGACTGGCAACCGCCACAGCCATTCTCCGTGAAGGCACGTGACAACGAGACAGATCTTCACGGCCTACTCTATAAACCCAGTAATTTCGATCCATCCAAAAGCTATCCCATCCTGAATTACCTCTATCCGGGACCACAGAGCGGTAGTGTCGGAACGAGAAGCTTTGTACCGTCCCGCGGAGACAAGCAAGCCCTTGCAGAGCTGGGGTTTATCGTAGTGGAAGTGGATGCCATGGGGACACCAGGCCGCTCCAAATCCTTCCATGATGCATATTATGGCAATATGGGAGATAACGGGCTGCCAGACCAAATCACCACAATCCGCCAACTTGCGGCCCGGAACCCATGGATGGACTTGGACCGCGTGGGGATCTGGGGACATTCCGGGGGCGGCTATGCCTCCACCGGGGCCATTTTGCGCTACCCCGATTTCTACAAGGTCGCCGTCAGTGGTGCAGGGAACCATGACAATCGTAATTACGAAGATGACTGGGCTGAAAAATGGCAGGGGCTCTTCATAGAGAATCCAGACGGGACGACGAATTACGATAACCAGTCCAATATTCTACTGGCAGGAAATCTGAAGGGAAAACTTCTTCTTGCACATGGACTGATGGACGACAATGTACCTGCCTCCAATACACTCCTCTTAGTAGAAGCTTTAGTAGAGGCCAATAAGGACTTTGATCTGGTGGTTTTTCCCAATGAAGGGCATGGGTTCGGGCGGGGACGAACCTATTGGATGCGCCGCAGGTGGGATTACTTTGTTGAGCATCTCTTAGGGGCTGTCCCCCCGAGGGAATACGAGTTTGGTCGGGACCGCGTCCAGATCGGGCGACCCACCGGCTGACCAAATGAGACCTCTACTTGTATCTCTGTTGCTGATTTGTGGGTGTACCCACGGGCCCGACTACAATCTAATTCTCCGTGGTGGTACCATCTACGACGGATCGGGAACTGCTCCCTACATTGCGGACATTGCAGTTGATGGGGACAGTATTGCGGCAATTGGGGACCTTGCGGATGTCCGTGGCATTCTGGAAATCAATGTCGAAGGGTTCGCTGTATCTCCTGGATTCATCAACATGCTGAGTTGGGCAACCGAAAGCCTGATTGTCGACGGGAGGTCACTGAGCGATATCAGCCAGGGCGTGACCTTGGAGGTATT
The DNA here is from genome assembly GCA_009838195.1 of Rhodothermaceae bacterium. Taxonomy (NCBI): domain Bacteria; kingdom Pseudomonadati; phylum Rhodothermota; class Rhodothermia; order Rhodothermales; family Rhodothermaceae; species Rhodothermaceae bacterium. Next base: position 41,597 of record VXSC01000011.1, read on the forward strand.
TGGAGAGGGGGTTTCCAATGGGCCGCTGAATGAGGTCATGAAAGAAGAGCTCTGGGGCTGGGTAGTCCAGCAGGCTGGATCAGAGGAAGCAGCAGAAGATCTCCTGGGAGGGACCGATGTCCCTTGGACCACACTGGACGAATATTTATCCTTCCTCGAGTCCAAAGGCGTCTCACCAAATGTTGCCTCGCTTATTGGCGCGGCAACCGTCCGTCAATATGTGCTTGGTGAAAATGATCGCGTACCAACTCCTGAAGAGTTGGAACGCATGCAGAATCTGGTACGGGAAGCCATGGCGGATGGTGCACTGGGCGTGGGCTCTTCACTTATCTATGTTCCGGGTACTTTTGCAAGTACGCAAGAGTTGATTGCGCTGGCCTCCGTTGCTGGAGAATTTGGTGGTGTCTATACGTCGCATATTCGGAGTGAAGGAGGGCGTCTTCTTGAATCTGTGGAAGAATTGATCCAAATTGCACAGGATGCAGATGTGCGAGGGCACATTTATCACCTCAAAGCCGCCGGGAAAAATAACTGGCATAAAATGGAAGCGGTCATCGACCGGATTGAGGAAGTACGTGCGGAAGGGCTTGAGATTACAGCGGACATCTATACCTATGTTGCAGGGGCTACAGGTCTGGATGCCGCCATGCCCCCTGATGTAAGGGAGGGGGGAATGATGGCTTGGCATGCGAGGCTGCAGGATCCCGCCATTCGGGCCCGGATGGAAACAGAATTAATGACTCCCTCTGAAAACTGGGAAAACCTCATGCTTGAAGCAGGTCCTGAAAATGTCATGCTAGTGGGGTTCAGAACCGCCCCGCTGCGTCAGTATATGGGCCTGAGGCTCACGGAAGTCGCGGAATTACGAGGAACATCCATCCCCGCAGCCGTAATGGATCTGATTCTGGAGGATACCAGCAGGGTCGGAGCGATCTATTTTCTGATGGATGAGGCGAATGTGCGCCAGAAACTTCGGCAGCCGTGGGTTGCCATTGATTCTGATGCGACCTCCATCGCACCGGAGGGGCACGCCCTGAATTCCATGGTTCATCCTCGTACGTATGGCTCCTTTGCCCGCCTACTTGCCAAGTACGTGCGTCAGGAACAGGTACTTTTACTCGAAGAAGCGGTCCGGAGGATGACATCGCTGCCAGCATCCATCTTGGCGATCAACCGGAGAGGGATGCTCAAGCAGGGATATTTTGCAGACATTGCCATCTTTGACCCACAAAGGATACAGGACCATGCTACATTCGAAGACCCGCATCAACTTGCTACGGGGATGCACTACGTATTCGTCAATGGCACGATGGTGCTGGACCAAGGGGAGCATACCGGTGTAATGCCCGGTCGTGTAGTTAGAAGATCAACTCAAGCAAACCAATGACAGACAGGCATTCGGATCTGGAGCATCGTCGCCACAAAGCAAAGATGGGTGGCGGTCAATCCCGTATTGATCGGCAGCATGACCAAGGAAAACTCACCGCTCGTGAGCGTGTAACGGTTCTCCTGGATGAAGATTCATTTGTAGAGCTTGGGCAGCTGGTGCGACATCAATCCACCGACTATGGCCTCGCCGACCAGCGCCCTTATGGGGATGGGGTCGTGACCGGGTACGGTACGATTCATGGTCGTCTGGTTTACGTGTATGCACAGGATTTTACGGTTTTCGGAGGATCTCTGGGACGCGCACACGCGTCTAAAATCGTACAGGTACTGGATCTGGCACTTCAAAATGGTGCACCGGTCATTGGACTCAGTGATTCAGGTGGCGCACGGATCCAAGAGGGAGTGGTCTCCTTAGGGGGCTACGCAGACATTTTCCTCAAAAACACCCTGGCATCCGGGGTTATCCCCCAGATCTCTGCGATCATGGGGCCTTGTGCGGGTGGTGCGGTCTACAGCCCAGCCATTACGGATCTTGTCTTTATGGTGCAGGGAACCAGCTACATGTTCGTGACCGGACCGGACGTTGTGCACAGTGTAACACAGGAGGAGGTTACCGCGGAGGATTTAGGCGGGGCCGAAGCACATGCGCAGCGAAGTGGTGTCGCACATGCAGTGTACCCGAATGATGTTGCCTGCCTGGAAGCAATTCGAACCGTACTGAATTATTTGCCTCAAAACTGCGAAGAACAACCGGCAGTCCACTCTGGATATCCATCTCCCACAGGAAATCCGGCTGATCTGAACGAATTCGTTCCAGAGAACCCAAATAAACCCTACGATATGCATGAAATTATCCATTTTCTGGTAGATAGGGATTCGTTCTTCCCCGTTCATGATCGCTTTGCCCGCAACCTGATTTGTGGTTTTGCACGTATAGGTGGTCATGCGGTAGGAATCGTAGCCAATCAACCAGCCCACTTGGCTGGGGTCCTGGATATTGATGCCTCCATAAAAGGTGCCCGGTTCGTCCGATTCTGTGATGCGTTCAATCTTCCCTTGGTTACACTTGAAGATGTCCCTGGCTTTTTGCCTGGAACGGATCAGGAGTGGCGCGGAATCATCCGCCACGGTGCAAAATTACTCTATGCTTTTTGTGAGGCAACGGTCCCAAAACTCACGGTGATCACTCGAAAAGCCTATGGAGGTGCCTACGACGTCATGAGTTCAAAACATATCCGAGGGGATTTGAACTATGCATGGCCCGGCGCAGAAATTGCAGTCATGGGAGCAAAGGGGGCCATCAGAATTCTACATCGTTCCGAACTAAAACATGCCACGGACCGGGCATCCCTTGAGGAAGAATTCACCCGCGACTACAGGGAACGGTTTTCCAATCCCTACATCGCTGCAGAGCGTGGCTATATTGACGAAGTAATTTATCCCCAGGAAACCCGGGAGCGTTTGATCAAGGGCCTAGAGATGCTAAGGAACAAGGTTCAGACAAACCCACGAAAAAAACATGGAAATCTCCCGCTTTGACAAGAAATTGTTGATGGCAGCTTTCCCGAATCTCTTATCTTCTCGCGTTCGAGTGGACGGGATTATTACTTTTTTGTATATAATAGTTTATATTGATGATCCCAACAGTCCATTTTTTGGGAACCTACCGATCTGTATTTGAGAATAAGCTTTAAGTTGAAGGGTAAATTTCTACTTTCCACTGACCTTTGCCAATGTCATGAAAAACCAGTTACTAACCCTATTTGCTGCAACGACGCTTTTGATTACGCCCTGTCTTGCGCAGCAGTTAATGCCTCCTGAGGCAATCCCGGTTGAGGATTTGCGGGGGTATGATCGGTATTCCATGGTTGAAGACTATGGCGATCCTAGAGATGAGCTGACTGAAAGGCAGATCATGAACCGTATCAGTCGTGCCTATCTGCTCCAGTCACGGATCATTAAGGCTCAAACCAACGGGGATTGGCGTTCTGCAGAGTATTATCTGGACCAGGCGATGTCGGAAGTCAGCGTTCTGGCGGATCAGTCGAGTTTGGCGAATGAGCCCCAGTTCCGGGAGCTATTCAGGACGATTGTGACGGAGCATGAGGCATATTTCGGCACGGACCCCGCGGAGCGTCAGGAATATGGGTCTATTTTTGCTCTTCGAAGCGCCATGTTTGACGTGCAGGCACTGGTAGAGAACCCCACCGCTGAAGCAACCGGGCTACCTAAAATTGAACCGGTCGTAACCACTGTGCCCATGCCCCAGAATCGGGCGGTGGAAAATTCGATCCAGTGGCTCTTGGCGAACCGAAGAGAAACCGTCATCCGATGGATGAATCGTTCGGACACTTATTTCCCAATGATTGAGCAGATCTTCAAAGAAGAGGGGGTCCCGGAAGAGCTCAAATACCTCGCAGTCGGTGAGAGTGGTTTGAACCCGCGTGCACGCAGTAGTGCAAGCGCGGTTGGAATGTGGCAGTTTATGGCTCCTACGGGGCGGGCGATGGGGCTCCGAATTGACTCCTATGTTGATGAACGCATGGACCCTGTCAAATCGACCCGCGCAGCTGCACGCCATCTCAAAGAGCTCTACGAGTACTATGCAAGCGACTGGCATTTGGCACTGGCTGGCTATAATTGCAGCCCCCGATGCATCCGACGCGCAATTTCGCGGGGTGGCGGGACCCTCCAGAACCCACCTTCCTACTGGGCAATTTCACGGTATTTACCTCGTCAGACTTCTGGGTATGTGCCGCAATTCATCGCATTTGCTTTGATAATGTCCAACCCTTCGGAGTTCGGATTGCCAGCAACTTCGAATGGGCCGGAGTTTGCCTATGATGAGATCAAGGTTAGTGGAGTTCTATCTCTGGAAACCATCGCGACCATGGTGGGCACGACGACCGAACACATCCAGTCGCTAAACCCGGAACTTCGACGTGGTACACTTCCACCCGACAGAAGCCCGTACACACTGCGGATTCCCATAAACACATTCGCCCGCTTTGCCGACGCATTTGAGCAACTCCCGGAGAAAGAAAAAACAATGCCTGGAGAACACCGCGTACGCAGAGGGGACAATCTCGGTAAAATTGCACGAAGATATGGGACCACCGTGAAGGCGATCCAAAACGCCAATCGGCTCAGAACCACCGTCATTCACCCCGGGCAGATGCTTGTGGTGCCTGGGTTGGCGGGTACCATCGTGGCAAAGCTTGAAAGTACTGGTGCGAGATCGGTGGGATGGGGAAGCCGTACCAATAAACCCATTGTGTTTGACCAAAAAGTGGCCGAGAATGCGCGGCAGACGACGGTCACCGTTGCCAACACTTCTACGACCCGTTCTCCGAACACCTCTGATCAGACTACCAACTCTTCGAACTCACCCAGCGAGAATCGACCGAATCAGGTTCACAGGGTTCGTCGTGGAGATACCCTTTCAGAGCTTGCAAACCAATACGGAACGACAGTTCGGGCAATTCAGCAAGCAAACGGACTTCGAAATACTCGAATCAAGCGTGGTCAGCGGCTTCAAATCCCTCAGGGAGGACGTACGATCCATACGGTCCGACGAGGCGAAAACCTGACAAAGATTGCCCAACACTACGGGACGACGGTGCAGAGCATTAAGACCAATAACAACCTGCGCTCCAACACCATTCATCCTGGGCAAAAACTTTCGATTACCTTCTGACTTTCGCCGGACAATTTAGCTTTATCCATGTTTGAGCCAAGATTCGGCGACGTACCGCCAGCAGTGCGGGACGCAGAATCAGTGACTTGCCAGAGCGAGTAACCGGGGAGTAACAGGCACCGCGCGTCAGCCCATACAGATACCCTCCACACGCACGAAAGAACCCGTGCTCATGGGCTTTCTGGAAAGGCCTTCTATGTGGGGACATGTTGTTCTTGCGATTGTATTCTGCCTTCCATCCGGTACCGAAACGATCTTCGCACATTCACTCCAATGTCTCCCAGTTTAGCTGGAATGCATAGATTTGCGGTATTCATTGATTCTGTGTCTCCATGGATAAGCGTACATTCTTAAAGACTTCCTCTGCTCTTGTGTTGGGCTCTATGCTTGCACCCCTCGCGGGCTGCAGGCACCAGGAATCGCTAGCTCCGCTGCGGACCAACTGGGCCGGAAACCTGACGTATGGCACCAACCGTTTGCTACTTCCGAGATCAATGGAGGAGTTGCAGGACATGGTACGCAACCATCATAGCGTACGTCCGCTGGGATCACGGCATTGTTTTAACTCAATTGCCGACAGCTCCGAGGCGCAGTTGTCGCTGAGCGCAATGCCGCAAACGGTCACCTTCGGCTCTGATACTGTAACCGTGCCGGGTGCGATGCGCTACGGTGACCTAGTGCCTCATCTGGATGAGCGGGGCCTAGCACTTCATAACTTGGCGTCGCTGCCCCATATATCCGTCGCAGGGGCGCTGGCGACCGCAACTCATGGCTCAGGCGTAATCAACGGCAATTTGGCCACCGCCGCAGTTGGACTGGAACTGGTTGTAGCTTCGGGAGAGCAGATTACGATCACCCCAAAGGATGATTTACTGTTCAGGGCCGCTGTTGTTGGCCTGGGGTGCTTTGGGATGGTCACATCCGTTACGCTCAAGGTGGAGCCCATTTATGATATGGTGCAGCATGTTTACTTGAATTTGCCCCTGACCTCTATGGATACGCAATTCGAAACCATTATGAATCTTGGTTACAGTGTGAGCTTTTTTACCGATTGGCGTACACCGGAATCTACACAGATCTGGATTAAGCGACGTATAACAGATGAGCTGACAGACCTGCCCACCGAGTTGTATGGGGCAAGACTGGCAGATCGTAACGTGCACCCGGTATTGGCTCTATCCGCTGAGGCTTGCACAGAGCAGATGGGCGTACCGGGTGCTTGGCATGCACGGCTGCCTCATTTCAAGATGGACTTCACGCCCAGCAGTGGAGAAGAGCTCCAGAGCGAGTTTTTCGTTGACCGGCAACATGCGCCAGAAGTAATTGGCGTGTTGCGCGATATGGCCGATCAGCTTAATCCGTTGTTGATGATCAGTGAGGTGCGTACGATTGCGGCGGACAATTTATTGATGAGTACTGCCAGCGGCCGTGATTCGGTGGCATTTCACTTTACCTGGCATCAAGACTGGGAAGCTTTGCAAGCGGTACTTCCAGTACTGGAGGCACGTCTGGCACCATTTGAGCCTCGGCCACATTGGGGTAAGAATTTTCTGATGACTGCTGAAGAACTCCGATCCCGCTATCCGGGACATACTCAATTCCAGGAGCTAGTCCTGACTCATGATCCGGAAGGCAAATTCCGCAATGACTTTATAAACGAAAAAGTCATACGCGGGTAGGAAGGGTCCGTGCGGGCAGATGCCGCTTGGCCAGCACCCGGAACACGACTGATGAAAACACCAAAAAGAATTTAAGTGCTTCGTGCACTTAAGAGCATATCATCCCCAATTAATAACCTGCTGTAAAGTGAGTCCCTGGGTCGTACTTAAGTTCGGTGGCACAAGTGTCTCCTCAAGAGAGAGCTGGGATACGATCGCTCGCATTATCCGGGCGCGCCGGGCAGATGGAGAGCGGGTATGCGTGGTGTGCTCGGCAGCCTCGGGCACCTCACGCGCACTGGAAGGATTGATTGATGCGGCCCTGCACGGAAACTACGAAGAGCCTCTGACAGCTATCGGTAAACGACATCTCGCACTGGCACACCAGCTCGGACTTGATGGCGAAGTGCTGCTTCAGGAATTACTTCAGGAATTGGAACGGCTTGCCTATGGAGCTTCGCTGACCCGTGATGTCGGACCGCCCCTGCATGCACGGATTTTATCAATGGGTGAGCTCATGCTCACCACATTGGGGACTGCATTCCTCAAAACGCAGGATTTTCAAATCCACTGGATGGATGCACGTACAATCCTGAAATCCGAACCCATCCCGCGCATTCCTCCTCATGAAGAGTTTCTGTCTGCTCAATGCAACCATGATCCAGATCCTGAACTCCAGCAGGTTGATGCAGACATCTTCATCACACAGGGCTTTATTGCCAGTGATGCACAGGATCGGACCGTATTGACCGGATGGGGAGGTTCTGATACATCGGCCGCCTACTTTGCAAGTAAGCTGGAAGCCATACGACTGGAGATTTGGACCGATGTCCCGGGCATGTTCACTGCCAACCCAGGGCACGTTCCGGGTGCACGCCTATTGAAACAACTTGAATACAGTGAAGCCCAGGAGCTTGCCAGCTCTGGGGCCGAAGTCCTTCATCCGCGCTGTATTGAGCCGCTGCGTCCTCAAAAAATCCCTCTCCATGTGCGTTCGACGGCAAACCCCGATCTGGATGGAACTGTAATCAGTGCAGAGACACATAGCTATGGTGCCCAAGTTAAGGCTATTGCCGCATGCACTGATCTGATCCTCATTGCCGTTGAAACTCCACGTATGTGGCACTCCGTTGGGTTTCTGGCAAAGATTTGTACAGCATTTGAGCGGCATGGCCTTTCAATTGGAATGGTCGCCACCTCAGAAACAAACGTGACCCTTTCCATTGATCCGGTCTATGGGTTTTCCCTCGAGGAATCTGTGATTGAAGCACTGCTGGCCGATTTGAATGAGTTCTGTCAGGCAAAATGTATCAACGGATGCGCTGCGGTCAGCATGGTCGGGCAGAATATCCGCAGTGTTCTGCACGAACTGGGCCCTGCACTTGAGGTCCTGGATGAGCAAAAAATTTACCTGGTAACACAGGCCGCCAGTGACTTGAATTTCACCTTCGTCGTTGACAACCTGCATGCACAGCGGCTGACCAATAAGCTACACAGCCAGATCTTTAGCCAAATTGGGCCAGATGATCTCTTCGGAGCCACCTATCGTGAGTTATTCGACGCACCAGACATCTCATTACCGACATCCTGGTGGAAAACGCGGCGCGATCAGCTACTCGAATTAGCGGCTGAGTCATCTCCCTGTTACGTATATGATCGGGAGAGCTTAGATCATACCATATCCCACATGCAGACCCTCCAAAGCGCTGACCGATCCTTTTATGCCATGAAGGCATGCTGGAATCCAGAAGTGCTACAAGTAATTTATGAACATGGGATTGGCTTCGAATGTGTATCCCCAGGGGAGTTGCATTATATCAGGCATCTTTTCCCTGATATTGATCCTGACCGAATTCTCTTTACCCCCAACTTCGTCCCCAAAGAAGAATTTTCGCTGGGATATGAGTTGGCTGGTCATGTGACGGTCGGCAATGTGAGGGCCCTCGAACTTTGGCCGGAAGTCTTTCGGGATCGTGCGGTGATCCTCCGGGTCGATCCGGGGCATGGTCGCGGGCATCACAAGTATGTACGTACAGCCGGATCTGCATCAAAATTTGGGATTGCTCCAGAAGATCTGCCTTTGCTTCAGAACATTGCGAAAGAGCATAACATTCAGATTACAGGCCTGCATGCGCATGTGGGCAGTGGCATCTTGACGCCAGACACATGGAGCTCTATCGCGTATGCTCTGGCTTCAATCGCAGAAAAATTCCCCCACGTTACCCACTTGAATGTCGGCGGAGGGTTTGGGGTACCAGAAAAGCCAGGAGCAATCCCACTGAACCTGACAGTCCTAGAAGAGAGCCTGCAGCAATTCCGTGAAACCTACTCCCAATTTGAACTGTGGATCGAGCCAGGGAGATACCTTGTTGCAGGGAGCGGTGTACTTTTAGTACGTGTCACACAGGTTAAGCGTAAAGGATCGACATACTACATCGGGGTGGAAACTGGAATGAACTCTTTGATCCGTCCCGCACTCTACGGATCGTATCACAGTATTGTTAACCTGAGCAAACTGGGTGAAACTCCAAGCATGACGGCAGATATCGTTGGACCTATTTGTGAAACCGGCGACATCCTGGGACGCGCACGCAGACTTCCCGAGACGAAAGAAGGTGATATCCTGCTGATCACGACGACCGGCGCGTATGGCCGGGTGATGTCGTCGAGCTATAATATGCGCGACCCGGCGGCCGAAGTGGTCATCTAGTGCTGGTGGAATTTATGTCCACAGTACTTGCAGAATTCAGACCCTTTCTCCAGCCTCGTCTCCCGGCAGCGTACGCACGGAGTCGTTCGTTTGAAATGGCGATGCGATAAGCTAATGGACATCACAATAATCGCATAGCCGATCACCATTACCATCGCCGCAACGAACTTCCCCAAAGGTGTCTGAGGAGAAATATCTCCGTACCCAACCGTGGTCAATGTTACCACCGCCCAGTACATGCTCAGGGGAATGCTGGCAAATCCATTTTCGGGCCCCTCAATCAGATAGATCATTGAGCCCAGGGTGGTGACAAGCAGCGACAGTGCGAGTACGAACACCCATATTCGCTGCCAACTCTCCTGGAGCAGATAGAGTAAGTGAAGCCCGGCTCTGGTGTACTGTACCAGTTTTAGAACACGAAATACCCGCAACAGGCGAAGAATTCGGATAACAATCAATGCCTGGGCACCGGGAAGTAACAGGCTCACGTACGTTGGAATCACTGCAATCAGGTCCACTACCCCAAAAAAGCTGCGAGCATACCCCAAGGGATTCCGGGAACAGTACAACCGTAGGACGTACTCAACGGTGAAGACCACCGTAAAGAACCACTCCAAGCCGATTAGTAGAGTCCCGTGGACAGCTCTTACCTGATCAATACTCTCCAGCATGACCGCAACCACACTGGCGACAATGATAATAAAGAGCGCAATATCGCTTCCCCGTCCCAGCGGAGTCGTAGATTCAAACAGAATCTTGTTGAGCAACTCGCGCCGTGAGCCCCATGAAGTCTGATGTTCTTTATGCTCTTCCACTTTTTAGATACAAGTCGTAGTAGTGAAGTGCTGCTATAATAATACCATGACGCAGTGTTTCATCGGCAATCAGCTTCGGGATCATGGATTGATCAATCAGAACAGGATCTATCTCCTCTGCTGAATCAAGTTCTTGCTGTCCCTGAGGGACTGCATCACTGGCCAGAAAAAAATGGCACCGGTTTGTGAGGATCGCGGGGTTCGGAGACATAGAGCCCAGCCGAATGAGTGTCTTGGCTGCATAGCCGGTTTCTTCACGCAGTTCACGGGCAGCTGCCTCCTCGGGGAGTTCACCCTGATCTACGATCCCTCCGGGCAACTCTAGTTCAACGGCCGAAGTCCCCGGCCGCCACTGCCGGATACAAACAAACTTACCCTCTGGAGTTACAGGAACGATCGTGACCCAGTCAGAGGCCTCCAGTACATAAAACGAATGGACTTGGCCGGTTCGTGGGGATTCACAATCGTCCTGGCGCACCGTGAACACCTTGAAATCCCCACGATCCTGGCGCTGTTTACACTTCCATGATTGACCCATTAATTCGATCCTTCTACCCTGATCAGGACCATAGAATCAAGTAAAAGCTGCATGAGTTCCAGAGCCTCCTGATCCCAAAGATAGGACTTGAGGGAGTCAAAATTGAGTATCTCTGTTCCGGTTAACAATTGTGCAAATGGTTTCGACTCGAGCTTTAGCTGGCATTCAATTCCAAGCGCATAGATCCGAATACAGTCATCAAATTCCCGATAGACCATGCACGACGGAGTAAGCCGCACATACGTACTACCTTGCCGAAGATCATCCGGAATCTCTTCAGCAGAGGGTACCGGATCCTTCGCCATTCCAGGCCAGTTTTCCCGAACGGGATGCGTCATCGCACTACAAAAGACTCGTGCAAGACTTTCCCGATCCTCCGCAAGCCGTCGCATTTCGTTCTGAAACCAGTCCAGAGGCGTGTCGCTGACTCGACCAGGATCGCCCGTTCGCAGCTCAACCGGATCCACAAAATTGCTTGGGGTATGGATATGTCCAACCCCTTCTGTCATTTCTGAGAAAGCCGTCTGCAACATACCCGTTTCGGGAGCCTTGAATCCGATACTTGCCGTGATGCATGTCCCTTCAGCAATCCCCCAATGAGGGAGTTTAGGTGGCAAATAGAGCATATCTCCTGGCTTGGCAACGAATTCCTGATCTGGATGAAGCTCTTTCAGGAGTTGCATTGATGCATCCTCTCTCATCGGACGATCATCAGTGACCGGAGAATTTTCGATTTTCCAGCGCCGCTCACCGCTGAGCTGAATAAGAAAGACGTCGTAACTGTCCACATGGGGACCTACGCTCCCTCCTGGAGCCGCGTAGCTCAGCTGAACATCATCCAGACGCCAGTTGGGGATAAACCGAAATAATTCGAGCAGCTGGCGCATCTGATCAAGTTCCCGCTCTGTATCCTGCACCAGTAATGTCCAGTATGAGAGCTCCTCGAAACTCTCAAGCTCTTCCCATTCAAATGGTCCGGTAAATAATTCCCATGACTGGTCCACGGTGTCTTCTTCAATCAGGCGCGAATCGAATTCAGCGCTGACCGCCATCCGAAATATGTCACTCCGAGTAATATCGAAACTGGATTTTTCAAACGCATCCTGCAGGATCAGCGGACGTTTCTGCCAATAATCACGCATAAAGACGTCAAGGGAGTACTGTCCGCGGAAAGGACGAACCATCAGAAGATCAGTTTTATGAGTTCGAATAAAGGCCAGATTAAAAGCAATGCCATTATCCAGGCCATGGCCGTTCGGCTGCGGGTCTGACGCGGAAATTCATAGGCGCAATACGGACATACGTCCAGGGTGCGGTCCACTTCCAGGGCACATGATGGGCATTCTTGCATTGGTCGCAGACAAAGTTCGACCTATCAACGCGCCGCATCCCAAATACGTTCAATGGAACAGCTTTCTGTTTTATGCTTACACGCCGAGCTAGCACAAAATTATTTTTCTCAGTGCTCCTATACACTCCCATAGCGCTCCCGATTGTAGACGCTTCGGCATCTGTCGAAATTGTCATTGCAACGACTGACCATTTTCGGTTCGCGGACGAAATCTGTCACCTAATCAAAACGGCAGCAGCGCAACGAGGTACCGGCATTGCCGAACGTGCCCCCGAATATATTCGCACCAAAATGGAAGAGGGAAAGGCCGTAATTGCACTCGGTACACATGATCAGGTGGCTGGTTTCTGCTACATTGAAACATGGGACCACGGGAAGTACGCGGTCAACTCGGGGCTCATTATCTCTCCTGCTTTTCGTAGGCAGGGGCTTGCACGCCGGATCAAGCGCCGGGCGTTTGAGCTTTCAAGAACTCTCTACCCCGAAGCCAAACTGTTCGGCATTACGACCAGTCTTGCTGTGATGAAAATCAACTCTGAGCTTGGCTACAAGCCGGTAACATTCAGTGAGCTCACGGATGATGATGAGTTCTGGCAGGGATGTCAGAGCTGCCCCAACTATGATGTGCTGACACGAATGAAGCGAAAAATGTGTCTCTGCACAGGTATGCTCTACGATCCGGGAGAGACTCCTTCCTCAGAATAGCGCCGAAAATGTCGCGCGCCATTGGTGTTGCCTTGCCGATTCCTGTGGACAAGGTATATGCCTATGAGCTACCCGGTGAGCTTGAGGAATCCGTACAGATAGGATCCCTGGTCCTGGTTCCAGTGCGTAACCGTACCTATACAGGGGTTGTTACGGAACTGGACGTACAAGTCCGTGAAGGCATAAGACTCCGAACCGTGCGTGCCGCCGTGAGTCATGAACCCTTATTTGACCCAGAACTCCTTCAACTTACCCGCTGGATATCACGGTACTATGTTTGTGCCTGGGGAGAAGTACTCAGCGCAGCACTCCCGGCGGGGATGCAGACAAAAGAGCGGATCGTGTACTATCTGGCTTCCGAGTCAGACCTCCACTGGGTGGGAATTTCTCCTGAACTGCAAGTGCACCTGATGAAGCATCGCCGAACGACTCCTGCCAAGCTGAAACGCGTTGGCCTTCGTATTTCCGAACAGGAGATCATCAGAGCGGAATCTCAGGGAGCGCTTCGGAAAACCGTCGAACTCCAAGAACCAACGGTGGGCATGAAGACCGGAGAGTTTATCTCTCTTGCGCCCGCATTTCGCTCAGTTGATGCCCTGCGTGACTTGAAGCCGCAGTTTCGGGGAATTAAACAGAAGGAGGTCATTGACCAGCTCATCTCTTCTATTGAACCCGGCCAGTATGAGATTTCGCTGCCGGAGATTCGGAAGGCTTGTAGTGCAAGTCGGCAAACGGTTCGATCCCTTGAAAAGCGGGGAATTTTTTCAATCATCGAAAAGCAGGTATTCCGGATCCCGGAATGGATGCGCTCAAAAGCAACCCCGTCTAGCAAAGCCCCAAATTTTCATCCATTTCAGGCCGTGGCTGCGAAGGCACTTCAGGATGCAGTCAAATCAAAAATCTATAAAACTTTCGCGCTTCATGGCGTGACCGGGAGCGGGAAAACGGAGGTCTATCTATCCGCACTGGAAACCTCGCTCTCTCTTGGCAGGACAGCCATCGTACTTGTACCTGAAATCTCCCTCACCCCGCAAACAGTACATCGCTTTCGGGCCCGCTTTGGAGATACCGTTGCAGTTCTCCATTCCCGCATGGCGCAGGGAGAGCGTCATGATGTCTGGCAACAAACTCGTGCGGGCCGATATCGTGTGGTCATAGGACCAAGGTCTGCGATCCTAGCCCCGTTAAAAAATCTTGGGCTCATCATTGTAGATGAAGAGCACGACGGCTCCTATAAGCAGAGAGAAACTGCTCCCCGATACCATGCCAGAGATGTTGCCGTCATGCGTGCGACGATGGCAAAATGCACCTGTGTATTGGGTTCTGCAACCCTATCACTGGAGACCCTGGTGAACGCACAGCAGGGCAAGTATACGCTCTTGTCTATGCCAGAGCGTGCTCCGACGAAGGACCGATCCGCCGCTTCTCTTCCTGCAATTCGAATCATTGATCTTTGCCATGAACGCGAAGAAAATGGGCTGAGTGGCCCCTTGTCCACCCCTCTGCTTGAAGCGATTGAATCTCGCCTGGAACGAAAAGAGCAGGTGATTCTTCTACAAAACCGCCGTGGATATGCACCCATCCTAGAGTGTCAGAGCTGTGGTTTTGTGCCGCAGTGCATCGCCTGCAGTGTATCGATGACTTATCACCAGGGAGAGAATCGGCTCCGGTGTCATTACTGCGGATACGTGCGTAACCTTCCAGATGATTGTCCCAAATGCGAAACACCAGCATTTGCACCGCTTGGCAGCGGGACTCAGCGCGTTTCCGAGGAACTTGGCGAATTGTTTCGAACGGCCAGAATTCTTCGAATGGACCGTGACAGCACTCGAACCAAGGATGCTCACCACGAAATCCTTAGCATTTTCGCAGAGGGTGGGGCAGATATTCTGATTGGCACGCAAATGGTTGCCAAGGGGCTCGACTTCGGCCGAGTGACACTGGTGGGCGTTATCAGCTGTGATCTAGGGCTTCGGCTGCCTGATTTTCGGAGTGAGGAACGAACCTTTCAACTGCTTATGCAGGTTGCGGGGAGAGCAGGTAGAGCAGACCTGCCTGGAGAGGTCTTACTCCAGACGCGACGCCCATCCCACCCGATCTTTTCCTTCCTGCAGGCGCATGACTTTCATGGCTACGCTCAGATTCTTGCGCAGCACCGGCAAAAATTGAACTACCCCCCATTTGGCCGCATCGTCGGGATCCAAGTCCGGGGTGCACCACAGCCGGCGGTCGCGGACCTTGCAAATGAATGGAAGACCCTGCTGCTTGATCAGCTGCCCTCTACCGTTTCAGTATTGGGCCCGGAGCAGCCGTACATCAAACGCGTGGAGCATCAGTACCGCTATTTTCTCATCATCAAGGCACCAAAGACTTATCACTCTCTTCAAGAAGACATCCGTTCGATCCTCCGAATGGCTCCCTCAACCGGGCGTGAACTTCATGTATCCGTCAATGTGGACGGACTTGAGCAGGCGTGAGTGCGGAACCGTCACTGCATAGAAGGGTAGACGGGGCCGAAGGGTGAGTCCCGTACGGTCAGCTCCCTCTGAACCCCGTCAGGGCCGGAAGGCAGCAGCGGTAGGAGGTCGAAGCGACGCGATGCGGTTAGCTTACCCTTCTTTATTATATCCAATTCCTTGATCCCTTGATACTGATGTACTGGCCCTTTGCACTCCTGCTTCAAGAGGCAACCTCTCCAGGTTTTGGAGGATTAGGCATGTTCTTGCCGCTTATCCTCATTTTCGTTGTATTCTATTTCTTCATTATCCGCCCGCAGCAAAAGCGTGAGAAAAAGCGCAAAGCAATGATTGAGGCGGTCCGAAAAGGAGACCGCGTCGTAACCGCCGGTGGAATCCACGGGAAGGTTCACCAAGTGGAGAGTGGGGCCACGAGTGTCTTACTGGACGTAGATGGAGGGATTAAGCTCCGAGTTGAAAAGCAATCGCTTGCGTCCGTTAAGGAGTGAAGCGCCTGAATGGGAGTCCCAGGTACGGAAACCTTCGACTCAATTGAGTCTGCCATCGAAGCGATACGCGCTGGTCGCCTGGTAATCGTAGTAGACGACGAAGACCGCGAAAACGAGGGTGACTTTGTCGGGGCGGCATCTACAGTTACACCCGAGTTGGTCAACTTCATGGCCCATGAGGGTCGCGGGTTGATTTGTGTCCCGATGGCTCCAGAGCGTGCTGCTGCCCTTGATCTCAACCTTATGGTTGAGGAAAACACCAGTCTATACAGTACTCCCTTTACGATACCGGTGGACTATAGCCATGGCACATCAACCGGCATCAGCGCGTCTGATCGCGCAGCAACCATCCAAGCTCTTGCCAGCGACACATCGAAAGCGGACGATTTTGCACGCCCTGGACATGTCTTCCCGCTGATTGCACGCGAAGGGGGGGTGCTCCGAAGAACCGGGCACACCGAAGCCACGGTGGATCTCGTGCGTCTTGCCGACCTCGCACCGGTTGGAGTGCTCGTCGAGATCATGAATGCAGATGGTACGATGGCGCGGACTCCCGAGCTATTCAAGATTGCCCGTGAACACGACATGCGGATCATTACAATCAGCGATCTGGTCGCTTTTCGTATGTCACGGCGGTCTCTGATTAAACGTGTGGCATCCGTCCGGCTTCCGACGCGATATGGCCTGTTTAACCTTGTTGCCTACGAAGATGAGTCCAACGGTGACACCCATCTGGCACTGTGCATGGGGGAATGGACGGAAGATGATCCCGTTTTGACACGGGTACATTCCCAGTGCGTGACGGGGGACCTGTTTGGGTCCATTCGCTGTGATTGTGGGGATCAGTTGCATACAGCGATGCAACGTGTCGCGGAGGAGGGAAGAGGAGTTGTATTATACATGAAGCAGGAAGGGCGTGGAATCGGACTTCTGAATAAATTGCGCGCCTACGAATTACAGGATCAGCAGGGACTGGACACAGTGGAGGCGAATAAAGCATTGGGCTTTGATATGGATCACCGGGACTATGGCATCGGATGTCAGATCCTTCGCGACCTGGGAATACGAAAACTGAAATTATTGACCAATAACCCGACCAAGCGTGTCGGATTGGACGGGTATGGGCTGGAAATCACCGAAAGCGTAGCAATTGAGATCCCACCCAATCAGGAGAACGCCGGCTATTTGCGTACAAAGCGGGATCGTATGGGACATGTTTTACCCAACCTCGACTCACCCCAACGTAAGCTCTAAGGGTTGGCGAACTCAGCAATGGATCAAGAGTGTTTGAAGAGGCTACGATCATTCAAGGCTTTGACGTTTGATGTATACGGAACTTTGATTGATTGGGAAACGGGTATCTCAAATGCTTTACAGCCCTTGACCGACCAAGTTGACCGGAACCTGTCGCGTGATGAAGTTCTGGAGGCACATGCCCGGTACGAGTCATATCAGCAAGCTCTCACACCCTCAAAGTTGTACCGGGATGTTTTGGCAGTGGTATATCGTCGACTTGCAGAACATTGGCAAATTAATGTGACTTGGGGGGAGTGTTTGCGATATGGCCATTCCGTACGCGAGTGGCCGGTTTTTTCTGATTCGGTTGAGTCTTTACAATATTTGAAGGATCATTACCAGCTGTTCGTACTCAGTAATGTCGATAACGATAGTTTTGCATGGAGTAACGAAAAACTCGGTGTATCCTTTGATGGGATCTATTTAGCCGAGGATATTGGTAGTTACAAACCGCAGGATCGTAATTTTAATTTTTTGATTGATCAACTGGCGACACTTGGAATCAATAAGGACGAGATTCTTCACACTGCGGAGAGCATGTTCCACGATCACCTGCCCGCTAACCGTGCAGGGATTGCCAGCTGTCACATTTACCGGCGATCGAAACAGGATGGATACGGAGCAACCATGCCCCCAACCTCAAAACCGCATTATGATTTCCGATTTACTTCAATGGCAGCGTTCGTCCGAGCACACCAAGGGGCCACCTAACTTAAGGGATCGGATTTGTTGTAGTGTGCTGTCTGTCAGGGTGCCATCGTTGGGAAAAACCTGATTGGCTTTAGCTTCCTGGATATAGAGCCGTTGTCATCGATATGAGCTTGTTCAAGAAGCATCTGGCTGTTCATGTCTTCGATACTTAAGTAAACATGTTATTTGAGGTCGGAGACCTTCCGCCTTCAAGTGCAGTGAGATATTCATGGTGCGTTTACTCAGAAAATCTCCGTGTGAGTTCTGAAATGGGGCCCACCGTCCCAACAAGAAACTGCCTCAAGTAGAGTATATTAGCAAAATCAATCTCTATCCCTGCTGTACGAGACCTTCTTGCAACGGGCCTCGCTTTTTGAACATCCATTTTCAAGAATCTGCGCCATGTTTATTCGCCAAATCCAGTTACTCCTTCTCTGCTGCCTGATTGCCACATCTGCGCAAGCACAACGCACCGCTAAACCAGTGCTGCATGGTCGTCACTGGGTTGCAATCACAGGGAAACCGCTCGGAGCCACCGCAGGGGCCATGATGTTTGCAAAAGGAGGAAATGCCGTTGACGCAGCCTGTGCGATGCTCGGAGCAACGAGCACGATGTGGGATGTACTGAGCTGGGGTGGTGAAACTCAGGCATTGATTTACGATCCGAATCAGAAGAAAGTGGTTGGCATTAACGCCCTAGGGGCCGCTCCAACGGGGGCAACCACCGAGTTTTATAAAGATCAGGACCTCAAGTATCCCCCCGAATACGGTCCGCTAGCAGCGGTCACACCGGGCACGCCTGGGGGACTCATGGTCATGCTCGCAGAATATGGTACGCTGAGCCTCAAGGATGTCTTAGAACCCAGCATTCAAATGGCTGAAGGGTACCCAATTGAACGATCTGCAGTGCGATCTATCGAGAATCACGCCGAACGCATTGCTGACTGGCCCTACTCAAAACCAGTTTATTTGCCAAACACGGATGATGAGAACCCTGCCCCAAGAGAGGGTCAGCTTTTCGTGCAGACTGATCTGGCAGAGACACTGCGCAAGCTGGTTGAAGCGGAATCAGCCGCTCTTGAGGCAGGAAAATCTCGCAAAGAAGCTATCTATGCCGCCTATGACCGTTTCTACAGAGGTGATATAGCTGAAGAGATCGTTCGTGGAACCCAAGAGCAAGGAGGTCTCATCACAATGGAGGACTTGGATCAGTGGCAGGTATATGTTGAAGAGCCGGTGGTGACGGATTACAAAGGAATCCAGGTTTACAAGCTTACGTCATGGGTACAGGGGCCTGTGATGCTACAGGCGTTGAACATGCTTGAAACCATGGACCTTAAGGCAATGGGCTACAACAGTACGCGCTACGTCCATGCGCTGTACCAAGTTATGAACATGGCCTTTGCCGACCGCGACTTCTACTATGGAGATCCATACTACCCACCTGCCGAACCAATGGAAGGGCTCCTTTCCAAGGAGTATGCCAACGCCCGTGTACAGACAATCAATTGGAACGAGAACGACCCGAAGGTCAAACCCGGGGATCCGTATCCGTTTCAGGGAGAGGAAAACCCGTATCTGAATTACCTGGACCAGTGGCCAGCGGATAGTAGCGATTATGGAAGCGAGATCTCCTACGAGTCTGATTTTTATGCGGGAACCACCTCCATTCAGGCAGCTGATGCGGAAGGATGGGTTGTCTCAATCACGCCAAGCGGTGGCTGGATCCCCGCGGTCATTGCCGGTGAAACTGGAGTTGGGTTAAGTCAGCGGATGCAAAGTTTTGTGTTGGATCCCTCCGAGAACCCATTCAACCTGCCCGAGCCGGGCAAGCGGCCACGTGCAACACTGACTCCAGGAATGGCACTCAAAGACGGGCTCCCCTATCTATCCTTTGCTGTCCAGGGCGGCGACGGTCAGGACCAGAACCTGCTCCAGTTTTTCCTGAACATCGTTGAATTCGGCATGAATGTACAGGAAGCCGTCGAGGCGGCCAACATCAACAGCTTTCAGTTAAGGGGCTCCTTTGGTGACCATGAGATCCGCCCGGGACGCCTTTTACTGAATAATGAAGTCCCTAACTGGGTTCGACAGGAGCTCCGGGACATGAATTACAGCCTCACGTTTGGTGCACGCACCAGTGGGCCGATTACGGCAATCCAATTTGACCGAAAGCACGGTACGCTATGGGGTGGTGCGAGCGACCATGGAGATGACTATGGGATTGCGTGGTGATCTCTCGGTTTTGGCGGACCTATTTTGACGCTCAGACGACTTCTTGATTTTCGAGCGGCTCTGCTTTGGCACGATAGTACAAAATTGTCTTCCTAGATAACACGACAATCACAAAAACAACCAGCGGCCACTTCATTGAATCAAGTGTAAATAGCGTATGTGATAGAGTTATTATTTGAATGCCGGCGGCGATATGGATGATCAAACTACTTAAGGAATTGGGACCATTCCTATTATGATATTCGCCAAAATAATGTGACCCCCCAAACAGAACAGCGATCAACAGAACAGCCAATGCAATTTCAAATGCAATTAAATCAGATTTATGCGAAATCGCCGGATAAAATTCGATCGGTATCGGGCTATAGCTTGGATAGTGCAAATGATAGCCTGGCGATAGAGTTTAATTTGTCCTATGCCGCGATTGCTTTTCCCATTTTTTATGAAGAAAGAGTAAGGGATCACTTTGGCCCAAGTCTGGGACAGACTCCAGTTTTGTTTGTCGTTAATTCGCATACAAGCAAGATAATGGATGTTCACAGGCCAATTCCTACCGACAGTCAAAATCTGAATGCATTCTTCACGCGATGGCACAGAATTCTAGAAATTCAATGAAACAATGGCCGATTCACAAAACTTGTGTTGCAGTTATCCTTTTTTTGGTTCTTGCAAGTTGTCGTGAGAATAATCCTCGAAATAAATCAGCTCGTGTCAATGGTGATTCAGACTCACAGGTCACATTTGAAGAACGAGAGTTCTCAACGTATGAAAACTGCTCATTTGAGCTTACGTTTCGCGACAGTATTCTATTTGATACACCCTCGGAATTACCTATCGGATATCTGAGTATGGTCAGTCAGGATGCTTCGAATAATTTCGTAGTTGGCGGCTTAGGACAGCATGTGTTGGTCTTTGATTCTCTTGGCTCCTTCCTGTGGTCTGCGGGTCAGTTTGGAGGTGGACCAGGGGAGTATTCCTCAAACTATGTTTTTGATACAGATCCTAATGGAACACTCTACATCGTAGATAATGTCACCCGAAGAATCCACCAATATGCAGACAGTAAAGAATATGTTAGATCCGCTGCATTGCCCCACAAGTCATCAATAAGGAATATTTCTGCATTTGGTGAGAATCACATCTTCTTGTTGAATGAGGATTATAGGTTACGAGACTTGCAGCCTTATTCGATACTTCGTTTTAGTTTAGCCGAAGAGAGATTCATTACCTGGGGGAAAATTGATGCAATTTCAATCCTTCAGACATTTTTGCAAGGAGGGGGTGTGTCTATTGATCCCAATCGAAAAAAAATTTACTATGGCTATATGGGGGATTATCTAATCCATTCGGCAACGTTTGATGGAACACATATAGGCGTACTCAACAGTAAACCGAAATATTTCGTCAAAGCCGAAAAGGATCTATTGTTAGAATATTTTGATCAGGATCCGTCCGAATTTCCTCAATCAGTTAATGGGTATTCAATTGGGGTTTCGTGGGTTATAGCACTTGAGGTTTCATCTACGGGGTTCATCTTTCAACAAATTCTCAAAAAATTAGATGAAGATCCCGTAGAAATGTATTTAGAGGTGTGGGATGCTGATGGTCGTAAAGTAACTTCTCAAGTGGAAACACCCGACGAATTACTCCATGTAGATACAAATACTCTGTACTTTAGGATTGATCTAGAGGAGGAAAACGACAGATATGGGGTAGCAAAGTATACTTCCAGCTTAATTTGTGAATCATAGGGATTTACGACCGCCACAGAGCAGCACTTTCTGCATGGCACGCGTTCATCTGGGATTTCGGAAAGTCAATGTGTGTTGCAATGAAGATTGAATTATCGAAATCTGATCGCCAGAAGTTAGAGCCGTTGTCCAACTTCTGGAGCGTTGACCAAAGGGGTTCGTCAGCGTTCACGGATGACTGTAATGGCGGTTAAGGGAATGACGAAAAGGCACCTGCCGAGGTGTCAGGTCAAGGTTGGGTGCTGATGTCGTCGGTTAGCTCATCTTTAACATGCCGAGATACGGACGACATGTTAAAGATGGGTTAAGGGGCTCCTTCGGTGAGCATGAGATCCGCCCCGGACGCCTCTTACTGAATAATGAAGTCCCTAACTGGGTTCGACAGGAGCTCCGGGAAACGAATTACAGCCTCACGTTTGGTGCACGCACCAGTGGGCCGATTACGGCAATTCAGTTTGACCGGAAGCGCGGTACGCTATGGGGTAGTGCAAGCGATCATGGAGATGACTACGGGATTGCGTGGTGATCTCCCGGTTTTAGCGGGCCTGCATTGACACTCAGGCGACTTCGTGATTTTCGAACAGTTCTGTTTTGGTACGATAATACAATATTGTCTTTCCAACTGACATAGCCGTCACGAAAAGAAGGAGTATCCATCCCGACGGGTTATTCAATTCTGTTGTAAGAACTAGGATGAACATCAACATAACAGCGGCCTGATTTACGAGCAAACGTTGGAAGGACTTTGGCCTCGCTTTATTTCTGTAGCGTGGAATCCCAAACGTCGTAGCCACAACTAAGACAAACAAGGCGGCTTGAAGTACCCAGATATCCATATTGCCCACCGTCCGAAGTTATGTGAGTGTGTTCCTGTTACAAACTACCTGACTCTCTCAGTTTCTTCTATGATTTGATCGGGAATGTTCCCGGCGCAAACTGTGTTCCAACTCCGTTTCGGGTACTTCAGGGTATGAATTACAGCCTCACATCCGGTACACGCACGGTGGGTGAATTTCTACAATTCAGCTTGACGAGAGGCACGGTAGGCTATAGGGTAATGCGGGCGATAATAGAGACGACTATGGGATTGTGTGGCGATCTCCCGGTTTTAGCAGACCTGCCTTGACGCTCAGGCGACTTCGTGATTTTCGAGCGGCTCTGCTTTGGCACGATAATACAATATCGTTTTTCTCATGAATGCAGCCGTCACGAAAAGAAGGAGTGCCCATCCCGCGGGATGATCTATTCCCTCTGTAAGAACTAGGATGAACATTAAAATAGCGGCAGCAAGACTGACGAGTAAACTTTTGAAGGAATTTGGGTCAATTTTCCCCAATAAATGTGATCCCCCAAACAAGACGGCGACCACCAGAACCACCAATGCGATTTCAAATGCAATATTCATATCGTTTGGTGTCTGGTCACATTAACGTTCGTTAATATAGGCGTCCTTCTACAAACCACTCAACCTCTCAGTTTCTTACACGATTTATCAGGGATGTTCCCGGCGCAGGTTGTGCATCAACTCCTTTGCGAGTGCTTCGGCGAAGCCTGGATCGTTGATGTGCAGGTCATATTCTTTGATTTTCACTGATGAACCACAGTAGGCGCGAAGCGAAGAAAACAGGGCTTGGTTAGCGCCGGAGTCAAAAAAAGGTTGACCAGGTGCATCCAGCATGCTCACTCCTCCCAGAGGAATCAACAAGGTCACCGGTGCACGCGCCTGACTAAGCCGGACGCCAATCTCTCTGCCTATCTGGGCGCATTCCTCGGCACTTGTCCGCATTAGCGTGACATTGGCGTTGTGGGGATGCAAGGTGCGCTCTCGGAATTCTGCCGGAACCGTTTCCAGAGCCCAATAATTCACCATGTCCAACGCGCCACAGGAGACCACTTGTGGAATTCTAGCTGTAATGGCCGCTTCTAATCGGCGCGGGCCGGCGCTCAAAACCCCTCCGACCACTTCATCACACCACTCTGTCGTCGTGATGTCGGCAGCACCCTTGAAAAATCCGTCAGCGATCAACTTCTCCATTGCACGCCCCCCACTGCCAGTTGCATGAAAAACCACCACCTCATACCCTGATGCCTCCAAGAGGTCACGCACCATTGTAACACAGGGAGTGGTCACTCCAAACATGGATGCGGCGATCAAAGGCCGTAGAGCAGAAGCATTTTCTGATGTCTCCTGTTTGACCATACCGCAGAGTGCCCCAACGGCATTGCTTATGGTCACCCTGCTGATCTGATTTAATCCGGCAATATCCACGACCGAGTACATCATTGCAATGTCACTCTCACCGACATAAGGAGCGATATTGCCGGAAGCGAGTGTGGAGAGCATTACCTTGGGGAGTCCAATCGGCAAAGATCGCATGACTGCTGTCCCGACTGCCGTCCCGCCTGATCCGCCCAAAGCCAAAACCCCCGCCAACTGCGGCGCTGCATTTCCTGCAAGTTCTACGGCACCCTGTGTGAGCACATCAAGCGCATGACTGCGGCTCCCCGATTCTCTCAATGTTGAAAGGCTGCTCCCTACGACTCTGGCGACCTCGTCCGCGGATATATCCGGCTCACACTGGGGATCACCCATGACTCCTACGTCCATCAGGATACATGGAAGTCCCCAGGATTGGATGAGCTCACGCGCATAAGCGTACTCCATCCCCTTCGTATCCAGTGTACCAACCAACAGAATTTTTTTGGATATCATCGGTACATCGTTCACTTAGACATCGCCGTAAGGTGTTTTGGATCAACGAAACCTAAAACATTTCAATACTGATTTGAAGCTCATCAGTATCCAATTCAATGGCTCTGTGATCATCGCGCAGACGAAAATCATTAATACTCTCCGGCAACAACTCTCTTGGCGTGTTCATTTGGAAAAGCGTGTCGGCGACCACGTACCAGTCTTCGGTGGTTAGATGCACCACGGCTTCAGTACCAGTAGCGACCATCGGAGCATACTGTAAAACTTTTTCCAGGTGTGTGATGCCTTGCTTTTGGTGAAGATTTGGATCCATTCTGTTTTTAGGTTAAAAGCTTCCGTTTCGGCTTGATCAGGATTATGCACCTCAAAGTGAATCAGGTTCCATCTTATAGTAAGGGCGAAAGTAATACGTTACAGTCGGATTGCTCAATTACGCAAACGGATCAATCCAATGTGTGACAGTCAGAGAAAATATCTGTACATTTCTTTGACACAGGCAAGTGTCGCGGTTCCAGAAGACTGATTGTGCTGAACTTCTTGGAGCGGCCTTGTTTTTTTACCGTAAAAACCTAGTTCGTATCAAGGGTTTCTTTATGCGTCTCTATGTGGATCTATTGCACCATGTCCTGAGCCACGGACATGAGCGTCGCGACCGCACAGGAACCGGGACAATTAGCGTTTTTGGTTACCAGATGCGGTTTCCCCTTCAGGAGGGATTTCCGATCTGTACGACCAAACGGGTATGGTTTCGGGGCCTTGCATGTGAACTTTTGTGGTTTTTGTCGGGCTCGACGAACATTAAGCCGCTGGTGGATCAGGGAATTTCAATATGGACAGCGTGGCCCCTCAAAAACTACCTGCAACATCAGAACCTTGATATACCATCATCTGACTCGGACGACTGGGCGGCATATCAGAATGAGTTTGAGGAGCTGATCCGCAGTCAGGACGGTTTTGCAAAAAAATGGGGGGATCTGGGGCCGGTATACGGTAAACAATGGCGCTCTTTTTCCGGTGTAGATCAGATTGTGTCTGTCATTGAATCTCTAAAACAGAAACCGTGGAGCCGTCGACATATTGTGAGCGCATGGAATCCTAAAGAACTCCATCAGATGGCGCTTCCACCCTGCCACATGTTCTTTCAGTTTTCCGTTGTCGGCAATCAACTGTCCTGTCAGCTTTATATCCGCTCGAACGACCTTTTCCTGGGAGCCCCCTTCAATATTGCTCAGTATGCCCTCCTGACGCACTTGGTTGCCCACCAGGCGGGCCTTATGCCGGGAGATCTGGTGTATACAATCGGAGATGCGCATATTTACCTGAACCATCTTGATCAGGTGAAAAAACAACTGGAACGCAAACCCTACCCACTCCCTACCCTAGAAATATCAAGGAAACCGCCGTCACTGTTTGATTATACGTATGATGACTTTACTCTAAGAGGGTATCGGCATCACTCGCCGATCAAAGCACCCGTCGCTGTCTGATGATCGTTGAAGACATGCCTCAATCATGACATCACGCAAACCTAACAGACGCCGGAAGACCGTACTGCAAGATGTCTATGAAGAAAATCAAAGGCTTCTAGGGCGAGAGGTCTCTGGGTCGAGAAAAACGGTAAAACACTCCGGCATGATCCTGTTAATGGCGCTCACGATCGGATTTTTCTTGGGCAGCCCGGAAGAAAACCCGACCTCCAATCCAGTCAGCTCCATTGACGTGCTACTTTCCCCTGAAGAACAGGTGCGTGCATCTCTGAGCGAGATTCCCCAGGAAGAGCCTTATCCCGAGAACCCGGCTCTCTCTCGCGTCTACGGTCTCGATGTGCGAACCATTGTGATCGATCCCGGCCATGGAGGACGTGATCCCGGTGCCGTAGGTCAAGCTGGTTTAACAGAAAAAACGCTTACACTTGACCTTGCTTTCCGGCTGGAAAGAAGATTGAAAGCTCATGGGTTTAACGTCATTCTCACACGACGAAAGGATATCAGTGTGAGTCTCCAACGTAGGAATGAAATCGCACAAGAGAACCAGGCAGACCTTTTTATTTCGCTCCATGTCAATGCGCTTCCCGTAGATACACTGGCCATGATCGAAACGTTTTATTTCAGTCCACGCGGTGACGCGCGGATCGAGGCACTTGCTGAGCGGGAAAATTTCAATGCCGGTTATAGCATGGGAGAGTGGCAAAACAGTCTGGAGACGGTAGGACAGGCGGTGAAGGTTGAAGGTAGCCGCCGACTGGCAGCACACATCCAACATGCAATGGTGTCGAAGATGAGAGAACTCAACCCAAATCTTGTGGATTGGGGAACACGCTCTGGCCCCTTTATGGTGCTCATGAATTCAAGTGTGCCTGCAGTTATGGCGGAGGTCACTGCACTTTCCATGCCTGAAGAGGAGCAACATCTTATGGACATTGAGTATCGCAAGCAATTGGTTCTCGGTCTTGAGTCTGGAATTTTCTCGTATATTTCCGAACAGAAAGGTAACTCAACCTCAAATATAGACTAGGGTATGTCAAATTCATCTGATGCATCGAACGGAGTTCTACGTGTCGGAATCGATCTAGGAACATCACGAAGCGCCATTGCAACCAGTAGCGGCAGGCGGAGATGGGTCCATAGCTATGTGGGCTGGCCCCGTGACTTCGTGGCCCGCAAGATGCTGAAGCGGGATGTCCTTGTCGGCATGGATGCGATTGAACACCGAAACTCCGTTAACCTTGTTCGTCCCCTGGAATACGGAGTCATCCGGGATGGAACCAGTACCGATGAAAAAGCGGTCCGCGAATTGATCAGCCATTTGATCGAACTTGCTCAACCGGAGGAGGGACAGAAAATTTATGCCGCCGTTGGCGTTCCTGCGGAAGCCTTGCGTGTCAATAAACTCGCGATCCGTAATGCGGTAGGGGAATGGGCAGACACACTGATGCTGGTATCAGAACCCTTTGCAGTCGCATATAAACTGGGAGCCCTTAATAATACCTGTATCATTGATATCGGCGCAGGTACGATTGATTTCTGTATCATGCATGGCACCATGCCCAGCGAAGAAGATCAGCGCTCACTGCGCACCGCAGGGGATCACGTAGATCAACAACTCTTTGCCCTTCTGTCAGAGCGCTTCCCAAATACACCTCTGAGTGAAACGTTTGTGCGAGAAATCAAAGAGAAATACGGGAGTGTGTCCGAGGCATCGAATCAGTTCGGAGTCAAAATACCCATTGCTGGAAAATTTGAAGTACACGACATTGCCGAGGAAGTCCACCGAGCCTGCGACTCGCTGGTGCCTGCGATTGCAGAGACACTCATTGATTTGTTAAGTGGCTATGAGCCAATGCTTCAGGAGCGGGTACGACATAATGTCTATTTAGCTGGCGGTGGAAGCCAAATCCATGGTCTGGCAAAAGCAATCTGTTCCGCCCTGGAAGAGTACGGGCAGTTTACCATCACCCCGATTCAGGACCCGCTGTTCAGTGGTGCCGAAGGTGCTCTGAGCTTAGCCGAAGACATGCCGCAGGAATATTGGGAAAGCATGTAAGACGTCCTTTCGTGATCGTTATCGCTGCACTGGCCCGCGAGAACCGGTGTATCGGCCGTGAGACTCGTCTTCCTTGGCATATACCGGAAGACATGAAGCGTTTCAAGCGGCTGACGTATGGTTCCCCGATGATCATGGGACGTGTAACGTGCGAGGGACTGATCCGTGACTTCGGCAAACCCCTGCCAGGCAGGCCGACACTCGCGCTGACCAGAAATCTGAATTCTGTAATTCACCCGGATATTGAACTGTGTCCCTCACTCGAATCCGCGCTGGACCGTGTGAAGACAGTCGAAAAGGTTTTTATTGCTGGTGGTGCTGGAGTTTATGAGGAGGGATTGAATTGGGCGGACCGCCTTGAATTAACCCTCATTGATGGAGCGTACGAAGGGGATACCTTTTTCCCGGCTTATGAACATTTGATCGGGACAGAATTTTCCCTGAGTCACGAAGATCCACGTGAGGGATTTTCCTTTGTCACCTATGACCGGGTTATTTCCCGCGGGCGCCGTGGATCTGCCTGATTCAATCTGAGTGGATCCCAACTACCGACGCAGCGTCTGTTGAGGATGCTACTCTGGCACAATGATCTTCGGATTTTGTGCAGCCGTTCTCGCGATAATTTCTTCATAATACTCTTCATACTGAGCAACGATCGAGTGCGTATCATAATGACGGACCGCATATTCTCTGGCGTGTTGAGCCATCTCTGCATGCAGTGAATCGTCAGTCAATACTTTGATACATGCTTTCGCAAACGCTTGAATATCCCCCAAGGGGCATAGGAATCCGGCCTCACTGCCCTCAACAAGTTCTGGCAACCCACCAACATCACTGCAAACAACCGGCACCCCACAAGCCATCGCCTCCAGCGGAGCAAGCCCAAATGACTCGGACCCGCTGGTGAGTAGAAACAAATCAGCAATGGATAAAATTTCCTGCACCGGATCCTGCTTTCCAAGGAACCGTACTGCTCTCTGAATTCCAAGATCACGTGTGAGTTGCTCCACATTGGAGCGATCCGGCCCATCCCCGACCAGAAGAAGCTTTGCAGATATCCCTTCCTGAAGAATGCGGTGAAAGACCTCTACAACATGAGAGACATTCTTCACGCGCCGGAAATTAGACACGTGCACAACTACTTTCTGCCCAGGTGCACAAATTGCTGATCTGAAATGTTCTTTCTCCAGTCGCCGAAAATGCTCCGTATCAATAAAATTTGGGATAACCTTAATAGGCACCTCTATGTCAAACGCATCGTAGGTTTCCTGTCGTAGAAAGTTGGAGACCGCGGTCACGCCGTCCGAAGCATTAATCGAATAGTTGACTACGGGGCTGTAGGATGCATCCTGTCCCACGATTGTGATATCCGTTCCATGCAGTGTCGTTACCACAGGAAGTGATCGTGATTCCTTTTCGAGGATATCACGTGCCAAGACAGCACTGGTTGCGTGCGGGATCGCATAGTGCACATGAAGCAGGTCTAGTGCTTCGTACTTCGCGACATCCACCATCTTACTTGTCAGAGAGAGTGCGTATGGTGGAAAATCAAACAGGGGATAACGATTTACACTCACTTCGTGAAAATATATATTCTCCGTAACTTCGCTGAGCCGGAAGGGCAGCGAGTAGGCAATGAAGTGAATTTCGTGTCCACGAGTAGCAAGCGCTCTACCGAGCTCAGTGGCGACGACCCCACTTCCGCCGTAAACCGGGTAACAAGTAATTCCAATTCGCATGATGAATTTTTGGTGATCCCTGCGGGAAACCACAATGGTGAGCACAAGGTTGCAGTCCTAATCTTAAGGAAAAATCATGACTCGTCTCATAGCTCTTGTTTTTGCTGGATCTTTACTGGCCTCCAACGCGCCTGCGCAGACCTTTGGCGTGACTGCCGGCGGAAATTTTCAGCGGTTGGAGGACATAAACCTCAACGAGTTGGAAACAAAATTCGAGAGCCAAACCGGATGGCACGTAGGGGCTTGGGTTGAATTCCCCCTCGGTCCGGTGGCAGCAATACGCGCAGGCGGACGATATATGGCCGCTGGAAAATTATTCGATGGCATCCAGGATAACTATCCTGCAATCACTGAAAACTTTGATGTCTCACTGACTGAGCTATACCTTCTTCTTCGCATGGGCTTGCCTTCACGGGTGGTGAGTCCTTATGTTTTTGCCGGTCCGGTATTTCGGATGCCAACCAACACGGACCAGGAGCTCAGTAATGACCTGAAAGTCCTCTCTTACGCTGGCGAGATCGGAGGCGGACTAAAGATCGACCTGGGATCGGTTAGCCTGTACCCTGAAATTGCATACGTGTTCGGCCTGACCCGGTTTGTTGAAGACGAGATTGTTCTACAACTGATTACACTGCAAGTCGGTGACCCTCAAAAACTCAATATGGCCATGATTCGCCTGTCCGTTGGCCTTTAGCCCACCGGCCAGGTTTTTGCCTACGACGTTTTTGCACATTTCTGCACGTACAGGTCTGTGTTAAACGGCTCCAGGGGAGTGCGTAACCTTATTAAGGAACGAGTCCTAATTGGTCAAAGCGCGTACCGACAAGGGCAGACAATTAACTATATGCCCTAGTCACTGCACCACCTTGCTACTCCATCTCACCACCCGTCCCTGCTTTCAAACGAATGGCCGTTGAGCCTTGGAGAGGGGGGGATGCGATTCTGTTTGGGATGGAACTCCTTCTTATTTCACTCCCGAATAAAAGCGGAATCTTTGCTCATCCAATTGAATTCTCCGCTGGGGAGTGATCGGGGTAAGATCTCCTACCCAGTCGGGAGGAAGGGCCGGATCGAGCATGGATTGCTCGCTATAAAAATGGAGAACACTGCGGCCAAACGGGCGGAGTTTCACATCAGCATAGCGAACATAGTAGGCCAGTGCTAACGTTCTTTGCCAACCGGCTACTTCCGAAGTCTCCAACAAGCTGGTATAATAACTCTGCTTCGGCTGCCCTGGTAAAAAGGCACTGAACTGAAACGGATCCAGTATACACTCCTGATAAGAAGTACATCCACGATGCTTCGACTCGACTCGGTTTCGGACTGTCCAACCAATTAACTCCTGCTCATCATGCCTCTTGCTCTCCGAAAACATTGCACGAGCCAGCCATAAGGTCTCACTATCGATGTTGCCTACATGTACAGGCTCAATCCCCCATGGATTCTGCAAAGCAGCATGTGTTTCCTCATAGGAGGGTATGGAAAGAGCAGGAGGCGATTGAACCGACAGATATTTGCTACCAAGCGGAGGTGCAAACACGATCATAGCGGGTATAAGCAATACCAAAAAGAGCCCCAAGAACCCGCTCCAGTAATATTTTTTCCTTATACACATAATTTATTAATGTCAAGGCGGAAAAACTCTTCCGGGGAAGGGAATTACACATTCGGGCCGTCTAGTACGTAACTCTAGTTAAAAAGGATACATGCTTTCAATTGTGGCAGACGAAAATATTCCGCGTGTGGAGGAGGCGTTTTCCTCTATAGGAAATGTACATTTGCTGGATGCTGAATCAATCACTCCAGAGATCTGTTTGCGGGCCGATGTGCTTCTTGTCAGGAGTGTAACCCGAGTTCATGAAGATCTTCTAAAACAGAGCCCGGTCGCCTTTGTAGGATCGGCGACCGCCGGGTTTGACCATGTGGATCGATCCTATCTAAGGGAGCGAGGAATTCCATTCGTACATGCACCTGGATCGAATGCAGATTCCGTCGTGGAGTATGTTCTGACTGCACTCCTACTATTGCACACTCTCAGGATGCGTACGCTTGAAGGACTCACACTAGGGATTGTTGGGTATGGCAACATTGGTGGACGCCTTGGGGCACGAGCTCCTTCTTTTGGCCTTCAGGTTTTGAAAAATGATCCGCCACTCGCAAAGGCAGGGCATCCCGGCTTTGTGGATCTGGAAACCGTCTTAACCAGATCCGATATTCTTACCCTGCATGTACCCAAATCCCCCGAAACCTATCACCTCATCGGGGATGCTGAGCTCCGGTCCATGAAGCCAGGGGCATGGGTACTGAATACCTCAAGAGGGAACGTGATTGACAACCAGGCACTCAAACGAGCTCTGAAGACAAGGAAGATTGATGCCGCGGTTCTTGACGTATGGGAAAATGAACCCGTTCCTGATCTGGAATTACTGGAAAAGGTTACGCTAGCTACTCCGCATATTGCCGGCCACTCTGTAGATGGAAAACTGCAGGGAACTATCATGCTCTATAAGGCAGTCACCCAGCATTTTCAGATTCCTGGAACCTGGAATTATGAACAATTGCTGCAGGACAAATTGCCGAGCCCTCTTTCACTCGACCCGGAGCCCGAGTCCAGCTGGCTGGCTGCGCTCGCGAAGCAGTTATATGACATTGGTGCAGACGATGCGCGCATGCGAAAAATCCTTCACGTACCCCAAAACCAAATTGCGGACACGTTCCGTCAACTCCGCCGCAATTACCCCCCGCGGCGCGCCTTCGACCGATATACCATTACAGAAATCCCGCCGCCGCATGTGCAGGCGGTGCGCGACGGCCTTCGTGTTGGCTACCTGTAGCCGAAAGATCGCAATAATTGGCCTTGATTGCGCCAGTCCTTCCGGACACGGACAAAGAGCTTCAGGTATACCTCCCGCTCTAAAAACTGCTCAATATCCTGGCGTGCCTTGATCCCGATCGCCTTGAGTGCACGGGCTTTCGCGCCAATGAGAATCCCCTTTTGACTCGGGCGTTCCACGATAATGTCTGCTTCTATCAGGTCCTTCGCCTGATCACGCTCAACGAAGTTGGAAATGACTACGGTAGACGAATACGGGATCTCCTGGCGGAATTGTTCAAAAACCTTCTCCCGGATGATCTCCGCAACAAAGAACCGTTCGGGATGCTCACTGATCATTTCGGCCGGATAAAGAGCCGGACCTGACGGGAGGCAGTTGCGGATCTCCCCCATGAGAGCATCAAGGTTGGTTTCCTTCAGCGCACTGATCGGGACGATTGCCTTAAACGGGTGCAGATTGGTGTATGCGTCAACCAAGGGGAGCAGCTGATCCTGTTTCACCAGATCTGTTTTATTCAGTGCTAGGATGGCTGGTCGATCCAGGATCGTCTTCAATCCCTGCGAATCCGGCTCATCCGCACGGGCATCTACTATAAAGATGATCAAATCTGCATCCGCTACCGAATCACGCACTTTCCGCATCATGGCCTGATCAAGGCTGGTATTGGGACGCATGATGCCTGGGGTATCCAAGAAAATGATTTGGGTGCTCTCTTCTGTCAGGATTCCCAGTACCCGATGGCGAGTCGTTTGGGCTTTGGGAGTAACAATGGAGAGTTTCTGCCCCATGAGGGCATTCAACAGCGTACTTTTGCCGACATTGGGCTTCCCAATCAGAGCAACGTAGCCATTCTTGAAATTTTCAGGATGCATCCTGTCCCTTGACCAGCCGAGCCATTTCCGTCACGGCGGCCCCAAGTCCTGTAAAAATTGACTGAGCAATGACGGAAAAGCCGATGGATACTTCACGGACATGCGGTACCGAGCGTGAAAACAGGCGGTAATTCTCATAGTCCAGGCCATGGCCCGCGTGGACGATGAGCCCACATTCATGCGCAAATTCTGCCGCCTTCGCAATGCGGTTTGCTTCATGCAATTGATCCGCACCTGCCGGTGCGTTGGCGAAATCACCCGTATGCAGCTCAATCGTGGAGGCACCAGTGTCTCGCACAACCCGGATTTGGTCTACGTCAGGATCAACAAACAACGCAACCTCTCCAATCCCCGCTTTCTTCAAGCGATCCACTGTTACCGTCAGAGCGGCCTGACGACGGATCACATCCAGTCCCCCCTCTGTGGTTATTTCTTCGCGACGCTCCGGCACAAGTGTGGCCAAATCTGGGCATGTCCTGCAGCAGATCTCAACGATTTCTTCGTTTGTTGAAAGCTCAAAATCCAGCTTCCCCCGTACAGCCTGCTTAAGCCGGGCCACATCCTGATCATTGATATGTCGGCGATCCTCCCTCAGATGAAAGACAATCCCGTCCGCACCGGATGCTTCGCACAGACGCGCTGCCTCCACGGGATCCGGGAACGCTTCACGGCGAGCATTGCGCAGCGTTGCGACGTGATCAATATTGATGAGTAGATTTGGCAATGATCTGTCAGGCTATTAACTTATATTAAAACAAAGAGGGCGCATGACGGTTACCCTCCGTTTCCGGATTGCTGGTTGATGTTACTTGCAAAGCACACAACTCAACTAAATACACAGCGGGGAGTTACACGCGGTTTGCTGTGGCTGCCTCGTTTCATGGCTTCGTATTAAATTAGTATTATTAAACAGCTACCCTGTGATAATGGTCAATCACAACGTTAAGATTGCTATACAGGCCTTAATGGCCGTTCTAATCGTGGTTCTAGGGATATGGCTATATCGCTCAATTACAGAACCATGGGAGGCAATTGAGCGCGAACAGGCCCTGACCGAATTGACACGTCAGCAGATGATTCACATCCGAACGGGTTTGACACACTATGAGCGCGGGGAAGATCGTTTCCCGTCATCCCTGGATTCGCTCGTTCTATGGCTCCATTCGGACTCCCTGACTTCCGCCGATATTCTAAATGTTTTCGATTCGGAAATCGTGCTGGACTCTCTAATCTACTCACCCCGTACTGGAAGTACCTTTGAGTACGCCCTCAATGACACTGGAAGGGTTGCCATCTATCTACTCCAAGATCCAGATTCCGATGATTACATTGGATCGGATATCCCAGACATAACTCTGTTGAACGCTGCCAGCTGGGAATAGGCCCCGCTGCAGAAGGTTCATTTCCTTCTTATCTTAGACGTCCCCGATAAAATAAATCGGGGACGTTTGAGTGCTTGCCGCTTGAAAGCATGCTCCGATGTATGTGTGCCTTGCTGTCGCTCGTCTGGATGCTTCCCCAGGTAGACGGGTACTGTGTGCAGGAACGTGATACATGGTTTCCAGCCACCTATGAGCCTGGAACAACCATCAATCTGTTCACTCAGTGGAATGGAGTTCCTTTGAGTGAAGGATTTGTAGTCTCACTGCCTGCGGAGTGGGAATTGGCAACCGCAACTGCTGTTCGCCAAGCCTACCGCCATGTAGAGCTTGATGCAGTAGAGCTTTCGGGAGGACGAATCCGATTGTTCTCCACCGAACCGATGCGCGGGACCTATGACCTTGTACTGCAGGTACTCACGGACCGAAGCAGCGTGTCCCAGAATTACAGAATCTCCGTAGCTTCCGCTGTAAAGATCGGCACACGCTATGTGGAAAACGAAGGCACGGTGCGTCGTGGTGAACTGCGCCCCCTACTTGGCAGTGAATCTGGATCTACCCTGGCTCTGGAGAAAAACGTGACCCCTTTGCATATTCAGCCACAATGGTTGGAAATGCTGCATGACAGTCATACCCTGGAGTTATGGCTCCGAACTGCCACATTAAATGCCGTCGTACTGTCCGCATGGGACGGCTCAGAGATGAATCTCTATCCCATAGAGCTTGTGATCGACTCCAGGGGGCGAATACGATACTATCGTAATACGGCCGGACATCACGTCACCTTGGCCACTGAATCTCCCGTGGCTGATGGCACCTGGCATCATGTTGCATTGGTCCATGATGCCGAAACCCACTGGACAAAGCTTTTTCTGGACGGTCAGATCGCCGACTCGCTTTTTGATCCCACCGGCACTCACTTGGGCGGAACACAGCCGCTCGCTCTGGGTGGACATGTCCGTTCGGAAGAGAGCCGCTTTGTGGGTGAGATAGACGATCTGTCCGTATGGCCCCTGGCGCGCACGGCAACCCAGATCCGTTCCACGATGCAACAAACACCCGCTGCGGAAGGAGCGCTCATGCTTGACTTTGAATCTGCCAGAAGCTTTCGCTACTTTGCCGAGCGGGATGCGATCACGTATCGCGCTCCGGGCGGTCCTATCTTTGACCCTCCTATTCGCGGGTTCAGCGGAATCGTCTTTGATCAAGGGGTCATGCTTACTTGGGAAAATGAAGATCCAAGTTCGGAAGCATTTCTGGTCGAGCGCTCCGAAGATGGCATCATGTTCGAAGAATTGGCTCGCATCAACCGCTCCTTTGAGGGAACGCATTGGTCTTACACCGATCTGAGGGCCCCGGACCGTGTCGTTTTCTACCGACTGGCTCAAGAGGTCCGGGGGCACACGCCTCGGGTTGTCGGAACCATTAAACTTGGGCTAGGTGCAGAAGTCACCCCTTCCGCGATTGAGATTCTGGGAAACTATCCCAATCCATTCAACCCCCGAACCTCCATCACCTATGAAGTGCGAGAGTCACAGCATCTGCGACTCTCAATTATCAATCTTTCTGGGCATGTCGTTACGGTTCTGGTTGATCGACATCATGAGGTTGGTGAGTTTGAGGCGGTCTGGGATGGAATTGAGCTGCCGAGCGGAACCTATTTTGTGCGTCTCCAGGGGCTGGACGGAGCGGTACACACACGACAAATTTTATTAACTAAATAGCGACGATGCGACTCACCTACTTCGGGCACTCGGTAGTGCAGATAAAAACCGGCGGTGCGACCCTGCTCTTTGATCCATTCATTACCGGGAACCCCTTGGCAGAAGCGGTGACCACTGCCGATGCTCTATCGGCAGACGCTATTATTCTGACGCACGCACATGGGGATCACTGGGGAGACACCATGGAGATCGCAAAACGATGTGATGCACTGGTTGTCGCGAACCACGAAATCACCGAGTACGTCAAAAAAAATGGACACGCGAAGATACAACCCTTGAATACCGGTGGGTCATTCAGGTTTGAATGGGGAGTCTTAACCCAGACGCATGCGCGACATTCCTCTTCCTTTCCAGATGGAACCTACGGCGGGAACCCAAACGGATACATTCTTCACGCAGAAGACCTTTATATCTACAATGCAGGGGATACATCTCCTTTCCAAGAAATGGCCTGGATTGGCAGTCAACAAACGATAGACCTTGCCCTGCTTCCCATCGGTGATGTATTTACTATGGGAATCACCGGTGCGACGCAAGCAGCCAGTTTAGTCGAACCCAAACTCACCATCCCCATCCATTTTGACACATTCCCGCCAATCAAAGCAGATACAGAGAAGTGGCAGGAACTCATGAACGAGATCGGACGCGACACCCGGGTATTAAAGCCGGGTGAATCGCTTGATCTTTGATTCGGAAGTGAATGCAGGAAGCAGTCCCAAGGGCGGAGCAGGTGCAGCGGCATGATTTGCAGGCACTATTCCAGACCAGCCAGGTACTGACCAGCTCGCTGGAACTCTATTCGGTGCTGAGCAACCTGCTTTTGACCGCCATGGGAAAACTCCTGGTTCCCCGAGGCATCGCGCTTCTGCACGATCCCGAGAAGCAGAACTGGCGTGTGATTGTCGTCAAGGGAATCCCTGCCGTTGAAGAGGAATCCCGCCTTGAATTACCGCCATTGATCTCGGAAACCCTGATTGCAGGCGAGGAGCTGCCAACGCTGCTTCATTCTCTTGGAATTCGGCTGCTCCTGCCCGTGCGGGATGATCAATCCGATATCGGTGCCATTGCACTTGGCAGTAAGATTACGGGGGCATCCTTTCAGGAAGAGGAACTCCAGTTTGTGCAATCACTGGTCAATATGGCCTCAACGGCCGTTCGTAATTCGCTGATCCTGGAAGAATTGCGCAGGACCAATCTGGATTTGGACAGCTCCGTGCAACAGCTCAATACTCTCTTCGAGTTGTCGAAAGAGTTCAATGCGACGGTTGATCGTTCGCACGTACTGAAAATTTTCTCGTTCGCTCTCATGGGGCATATGGTGGTACATGGCCACCTGTTTTACCTGAGACGACCGGACGGCACTTTCAAGCTTGTATCAGGAAAACAGATCACGACGAAGGACCTTGCTACGGAGTTTCTGGACAGCATTCAGGATCTCGTCCGCGCAGAGCCGGGAGATCACCTAGACCAAAGCGGAATCGCCATTGCACTGCCCATCCGGCAACAGGGAGCGGTCCACGGCGTCCTTTGCCTTGGAGCGAAGATGAACGACTCCCCTTATGACCGCAAGGATGTCGAATTCCTCTATGCTCTCGGCAGTCTGGCAGTCACCTCAATCCAGAATGTTGAATTGATTGAGGAGCGGATCGCCAAACAGCAACTGGAGGAGGAGCTTCGAATGGCTCGCACGATCCAGCGCCGTCTTCTGCCTGACAAAATTCCTGAAGTACCTGGGATTGAAATTTCTACCCTTGCGCTGTCCAGCCGTGAAGTCGGGGGAGACTATTTTGATGTAGCCCCCCTGAACAAGAATCGGACCCTCTTCATGATTGCGGATGTGACCGGCAAAGGTGTACCCGCAGCGCTCTTGATGTCCAGTATTCATGCGTGTACCCATGTGATGCTGCCGATGGACCTGACGCTTGAGGAAGCCATTGAGCACACCAATCGCATGCTGTACGAAAACACCGACCCGGATAAATTCATCACTGCTTTTGCAGCGATGTATTATCCAGACAGATCGCTTGCATTTGTGAATGCCGGGCATGAACCCCCCTTATTGATCCGAGCGAGTGGGCAGGTCGAACGCCTCTCGGATGGAGGTCCGCTTCTTGGCATCGTCCCGAATATACCCTACGAAGCGGGTTATATTACCCTCGCACCGGGAGACACGATCGTCATGTATACTGATGGAGTAACGGAAGCCATGGGAGAAGCCATGGATGAATATACTGAGAAGCGTCTACTGGACTTGGCTTTGGCCAACCGTAGCTGCTCTGCAGATGCCCTTACGAAGTTAATTCAAAGTGACATCCAACAATTCACCGGCCCCGTTGAAATGCTCAGCGATGATCGTACCCTGATTGTTATCAAAGTGACCGATCAAACTCAGCAGCCAGGGGTATCACACGGATAAGAAATTTTGGTCCAATGAAATTCTTTATTGACACTGCAGATCTAGCCGAAATTCAGGAGGCTGGAGAAATGGGAGTCCTGGATGGGGTGACCACGAACCCCTCCCTCATGAAAATAGCGGCGGAACGCGAGGGGAAGCCCCTGGATTTTCATGAGCACATTGCAAAAATTTGCGATATGGTCCCGGGAGATGTTTCCGCTGAGGTCACTGCTGTTGATTTTGACGGGATCATGGAACAGGGCCGGACGCTTGCGGCAATCCGTGACAATGTAGTTGTCAAGGTTCCCCTGATCCTGGATGGGATCAAAGCTATCAATGCACTTGCACAGGAGGGAATCCGGTCCAACTGCACTCTCTGCTTTTCTCCGACCCAGGCACTATTGGCCGCAAAAGCAGGTGCCGCATACATCAGTCCTTTCCTTGGGCGCCTGGATGACATTTCCTCCGACGGCATGACCCTCTTGCAGGAAATCATTGAGATCTATGACAATTTCGGGTATACCACTGAAGTGCTTGCTGCTTCGATCCGCCATCCGATGCATGTCGTGCAATCTGCACTCCTGGGCGCCCATGTAGCGACCATGCCGCTTGGCGTGATCAAAAAACTCCTTGTGCACCCACTCACCGATATTGGCCTTGCCAAGTTCATGAATGACTGGGAGACTTTCAAGCAGCACCAGTCCGGCTGAGCCTCACGTATGGATTTTATTTCGCTCGGCAGGGCCAACGACATTGGCGCAAGCTGCCACTACCTTGGAGTGAACGGCAGTGGAATTGTCTTGGATGCTGGTGCTGATCCGAATGAAGAAGGTCCTGCCTCGCTGCCGGATTTTTCTCCTATAGAACATCACAACGTCGATCATGTGTTCATTACCCATGCACACCATGATCATATTGGCAGCATCCCGAACTTGAATGCTAAGTGGCCGATGGCCTGGATGCACCTGACGCCTGCCACACGGACCTTGACAACCTTCATGC
The DNA here is from genome assembly GCA_009838195.1 of Rhodothermaceae bacterium. Taxonomy (NCBI): domain Bacteria; kingdom Pseudomonadati; phylum Rhodothermota; class Rhodothermia; order Rhodothermales; family Rhodothermaceae; species Rhodothermaceae bacterium. Next base: position 81,598 of record VXSC01000011.1, read on the forward strand.
TGTACGCATCTGCCAGGCTCCAGAGACGCAAGTTTGATGAGGGCTCGTCCCCGTTCCGTGCGTTGTTTGACGAAGAGGACCTGGATGATGTATTTGATGTGCTTTGTACCCACGATTATGATCAGTGGATTGATCTGGGATCGGAGCATCTGCGAGCCAAGCTCCACTATTCTGGACATTTGTTGGGATCTGCAGGTGTACTGCTCTCTACCCCCGATCATCGCCGGATATATTACACCAGCGACACCCGCTCAGAGGCACAGACAATGATTCCGGGAGCGGCGCATCCTTCTGCACCGATTGATGTACTCATCATGGAGTCTACACTCGGTGCGGATCCGGTTGCGGAAACCGTGACCCGCCCCGAGGAAGAAGTCCGGTTTGCCCGGAGGCTTGCATCCGTTCTAGACCGGGGAGGAACGGTACTCCTACCGGTATTCATGTTAGGACGAGCCCAGGAGATCCTTGCCCTGCTTGGACGCTTCAAGATGCAAAACCTGATTGATCCAGAGACTCCTATCTACACGGCGGGAGGACTGCGCGAAGTCTCGCGAATCTATGATGATTACCGCTTATCTACACCTCGAATTGATCCCGATTTTGAGGTCTATTCCGTTGATCAAAAGCGATTTCCAAGAACGCGCAAGGCTCGAAACAGAGTTCTAAACCAACCCGGGATCCTTGTCCTGACCAGTGGCATGATGATTGAGCGAACGCTGTCGCACCAGGTTGCCGTCGAGCTCCTCGAAAATGAGAAGCATGCCATCTTTTTTGTCGGGTTCAGCAAAGAAGATCTGCCTGCAGGGAAGCTACTTCATGCAGCACAGAGTGGAGCGGAGGGGATGCTGCTTAGCCCTGACCGGGGGATGCAACAGATCGAATGCGAGGTAGATCGTTTTCGTTTCAGCGGGCATGCCCACCGCAGAGAGCTCACGGCGCTTGCCAAAAAGCTTCAACCCGATACAATCATCCTGGTGCATGGAGAAGCTGAGGCCAAGCGCTGGCTGAAGCAAAACCTTCGTGAGCATTGCCCCGAAGCCCGTGTACTGACCCCTTCCCAGGGCGAACGTGTCACCTTATAGGAGGCATAATTCTAATTGCACAAATCCCGTTTTAATGCGCATGCACCGCCAAACGGGTATACTTTGTGAGGTCTGCACACTACCTGTGGCAATTCTATTAGTCAAGGGAAACACCGCTATGATCGCGAAGACGATGGCGATGTCACCAGCTATCGTCTCGTATTCAACCGCCGGGCTTCTGGATTGCGGAGACGGCCTGGACGAATCCCCGTGCCGTGAAGGAGCCAGCGTAGTAGCGACACCCGAGGAGAATTAAGGGCACTGTTGTCCTTCTCGCGACCTCAAGAGCGAACGGACCGATAGAAGGTTTGTGCCGACGACGGCTTTCCATCCCCATCACGAGAAGGTCACTCTCTGATGCCCTGGATACAATACTAGCGACTGGATCGTCCACTAAATCGATTTCCACCTGATATGGCCCCGCAGCTTCGTCCCTGGCAAGACGTTGGATCGTTTGCAGGCGTCGCCGCTGGGTGTCCGCTCTTGTGTCGGAAGGCAACGCCTGTACAAACGTCAAATCAGGAGGAGTTGTGCGAGACAAGCTGGCCAACAAACGTGCACGCAAAAGACTATGTACGCGCTGACCCCGGACTGGCACGAGAATGCGCGTCGCTTCAGAGATACGCCACCGCGGCGGAGCGCGCACAATGACCACATCCGCATCGATGGCTGAGATCAATCCTTCCAGTCGGGCTTCTACTCCGGGTTTCTCAATACGAGGCAGGCCGAGGAGCACAGTTTCACAGCCGTGCTCATTTGCTACGCGGGCGATTTCCTCCCATACGTCGGATGCTACCGTAAACAGCGTTTCCGGACTCGCAGTGACGTCAAGGCTCTGACCGAAAGACTCGGCCAAAATATCCTTTGCGTCGCGGATTATTGCGTCGCCGGGCATTTGATCCGGGCGCAGCACTGAAAGAAGAACCGCCTTCCCCGCATTCGGTGTGCACACCGTTGCAGCCACGTTGGACAGGCTCGCGGCACTTGCCGGATTTGCGATCGGTGCAAGAACAAGCGGGTTCCGCCCCCTTGAGCGAGCCAGCTCTGGGTCCTTGGCTTCAGCGCTCGCATCAGCCACTCTTGCTCCAGGTGCAAGAGCCATGAGATACAGGACCATGCCGACACCCAGCCACAGGGCCGCGACACGGCCCGCTTCAGGTACAACGACGGCCTGAAATACTGCCAAACCCAGGCAGAAAATCACCCCTAGGACAGGTAGCACTGGAAGGCGTGCCTCCCCGGAGCGCCGGAGAGTAAGAATCGCAGTACAATGTACCATGGCGAATGAAACGAGAAATATCAGGCTTGCGGCTGCTCCCGCTGCTGCCACGTTGTCCACTGCGAGTACAATTACGACCATCATCCCTCCGGTCGTGATCACTGCAATAGCTGGCGCTCCCGTCCGTCCGCGTATCTGTCCGATTTGACGCGGAAGTGTGCGGTCTCGGGCCATAGAAAATGCCACGCGAGAGGCACCGTACAAGTTGGCATGCAGGGCCGACAGCATCGACAGAATGCCGGCGCCGATCACGAGCCAATAACCGGGCACTCCCAAGTACCGGTCCACGGCCTCTGCAACGAGCCCCTCTGGGTTAGCTTGCGCCGCTGCAAGGATTCCTTCGGGTGGAGCCCCCACCGTTGCAACTATGGCAAGAAGCGGTAGGTAGATCACAAGCGTAATGCCGAGGGCGGCGTACATCGCGAACGGTACGGTACGTTGCGGGTTCTTCACTTCGCCCCCAACGGCGGCGATCAGGTCGAATCCCTGGAGAGCGATGAAGGTATAGCCCATTGCCTGCACAATCCCCAATGCACCACCGGGCGCAAATGGGCGCAAGCGCCCGACTGCCTCGGCCGGACTCCCGCTTAGCCATACCCACACTCCTCCGGCTACGAGAAGCCCAAAGACGACCACCTTACCAACCGTGGCCGCATTGCCGCCTCCTGCCGAGCGTCCCACAAGAATCCACGAATAAACCCCGATCGCAGCGAGTGCTAGCAGGAGTTCTCCTCGCCCGTCTCCGATCCAGCTCCACTGTCCCATGAAAGCTGGAAATAGTCGGATTGCACCTTCAACGGCGAAGACAGCGAAGCCGAGCGCATAGAGCACGCCGGCTACGATCGAGGCGAACCAAACTACCCAGCCCACGATGAATGCAACCTCGATCGAGACTACTCGCTTCGCATAGGCATACGTGCCGCCGGATTCAGGGTAGCGGGAGGCTAGTCGCACAAAGCTGGCTGCCGTAAGGAACGCAATGCCGCCGTTGAGTGCAAAGGCTACGATAGCAGCCGAACCGGCAGTGGCGAAGGCAACGCCGGCAAGCGCAAGAATGCCGCCCCCAACTATCGCGCCCACGCCAAGTGCGGTCGCGCCGAAACGACCTAAATGCCGTTCGTCACTGTCGCTCATTTACTCGTGTAAGGAATTTTCTCTGAGCTAGCAACCTGCGGATAAAGTCGGGGGTTCCAGAATTCTAGAATTGATGGGATATATTTCCAAGAAGCACCTATGTTCAGATTCAACAGTGCAAATTCATGGCATTAGTAAACGAAGACTGCCACTCAAAAAGAGTCGCGATCTGGACTGATTTGGAGTACACAGGGGCACGAAAAATAGAAGTCTCTTCGTAACTTTGTGTGACGTAGAGATCTTTTGTATCTTACGCCACATGGAAGGCGCGGTATTGTGTGCACTTGCCTGATTGCCTATCCAGAGTCCCTTCCTGTACTTCAGAGAACTGAACAACCATGAGTACCCGATAAAGACGTAATCCAATATGAGAATTGACATCAAATGGCAGCGCGAGGGAGACATCGCAATCGCGGCTCTGCTTGGCCGTATTGACAGCAGTAACAGCAACCACCTCTTGACCATGCTAGAGGAAGGTATTGAGCCTAGTGATCGTGCTCTGCTACTGGACTTCGAAAAAGTATCGTTTATTAGCAGTGCTGGCCTTCGCGTCTGCTTAATCCTCGCCAAAAAGCTCTCCGGCGAGGGAAAGGCGTTCGAAATATGCTCGCTTTCCGACCTCAACCGTGAGGTTGTTGCGGTGAGCGGCTTTGATGAATTGATCCCAGTGCGCGATGCGACTGAGGATGCACTGTCATCCTTGCAGAGTTCCTAATTGCATTTTTTCACCAGATGGGCATCTGTTTTTAACCCATTCTCCAGATAAAAAACCCAATGACTGACAACAACGACCGAATCATCACCGTCAAGAATTCACTTGACATGAACATCCTCGGGGACAATATTTCTGATATCACCGACTTCGCCGTGGAAAAGTACGAGTTTCGTCATGACGCAACCCTCTCCAGTGAGACCCGGGATGCAGCTGTTAAAGAGACTCGAGAAGCCCTTTGGGAAATGGTTGAGAAGCTCAAGTTGAAGCGCCAACAGATCCTGAAGACGTTCTTTGAAAAGGCCGATGAGACGGTGAATCGAGTCGTCAGCGACATGCAGGAATAGGCAACCCCTTACGGTTGCAGTAAAACGTGCTTCCAACACGACTTCCCCCCGGTGGCTTCTTGATACGGTTGGGGCTCTCCAACACTTGAGCAGAATGAGATGTCACATATACCGCGAGATTCTCCAGTTGCGATTGTGGCGTACGGTTACCGGATGCCCGGGGGGATCCGTACCGACTCGGACTTCTGGCAACTATTGTCCGAGCGCGAGATCGTCCGGGAACCCATCATTGACAGGTATGGCAGAGGGTATCGTCCAATCGGCCAATTTTCTGGCCCAGGACGGTTTGCCAGCCCGTATGAAGGCCTCATTCGCGAGGATGGCGAGAAGCTGATCGACCCCAAGCTCTTCGGCCTGTCACAGGACGAGATGCTTTTTATGGATCCCCAGATACGCATGCTGCTGGGTTGTTCCTGGGAAACTTTTGAGCGTGCTGGCTGGGATTTTCATTCGCTGCGCAACAGCTCCACTGGTGTTTTCATTGGCGCACAGGTGCCGGCCGTGGCCAGCTGGCGACCAATGCACGGCGCGGGACCATTCGATGTCACTACGATCAGTCTCGCGATGCTCGCCAATCGCATTTCCTACCATTTTAATCTGATGGGGCCGTCCGCTACATACTGCACGGCCTGCTCCGCAAGTATCACTGCGCTTCATGCAGCAATATCCGCGATCCGATCTGGCGACTGTAAACAAGCACTTGTGGGATCGGTGAATTACCTGGGCACCTCTCGTCTCAGTGCCTCCTTCAATGCCCTGGGGGTCATCAGCCCTGACGGCAAGTGCCACTCTTTTGATGCCGACGCGAACGGCTATATCCGTTCGGAGGGGGCGTTCATCTTCGCTCTCAAACCTCTACAGGAAGCCGAAAATGACGGCGACCACATCCACGCCGTCATTGAAGCAACTTCCGTTAACGCGGCGGGGGCAGCTGACGGGAGTAGTGGACTGGCACAGGGACGCTATATCACCGCACCCACCCGTCATGCACAGGTAGACCTGATGCGCACCGCCTGTGCTCGTGCGGGGCGCACACCCGAAGAGTTCGATTATGTCGAAGCGCATGCGACGGGAACTGTCGTCGGTGATCGTATAGAGGGCAATGCAATCATTGAGGCCTTCGGTGGGATTGACCGCGGCGTGCCACTGCGGATTTCGAGCGTGAAGAGCAACTTGGGGCATATGGAAGCGGCGGCGTTTCATTGCGCTCTACTAAAAATCATCCTGATGATGCAGAGGCGTACTTTTGCGCCTACGTCAAAGAACTATGTCGTTCCGAACCCCGAGATAAATTTTGAAAACGGTGCTGTGCAGGTGCAGACTGTCTGCGAGGCGTTCCCGGAGCGACCAGTCGTGGTCGGCATCAACTCGTTTGGGTTCGGCGGTGCCAACGGACATTGCGTGATTCGAGAATACCAACCATCACGCCCGCGCATCTGGTCATCCGATCTGTCCCCGGATGGGGGGAAGATGATCCCACTCTCGGCGCGCACCAATGAAGCACTCACGCGAAGCGCACGACAGTTGCGGGAAATGCTCGCAGAAGATGACACCGACCTCTATACAATCGCAGGCAACCTTTGTCGGCGCCGTACACATTTTGCAACGCGAACAGCTTTTGCAGTACATGATCGCAACGAGCTACTGGCATCCCTAGACGAGTTCATTGAGAACGCATCAGGCGGAACAACCGTTAGGGAAGGGGAACAGCGAATCGCGATGATGTTTGCAGGACAGGGCACCCAATGGTCCGGTTGTGGCCGGGGACTGTATGACGCTGACCCCGTTTTCCGTAGAGTGATTGACGCAGTTGAGGGCCATTGGAAGGAATTTTCAGATGTCTCGCTACGCGACATTTGCTTCAACGCTCCCCAAGAAGAACTCGACGAGGTTCGATTTGCCCAGCCGGCAATCTTTATGATCCAGTGCGCCCTCTTTGAGCTTTTTAAGACCTGGGGGGTACATCCAGAATGCGTCATCGGGCATAGTTCAGGCGAGGTCGCTGCTGCCTATGCCTCTGGCATGCTGTCGCTTGCAGAGGCAACGCAATTGGTCTACCACCGCGCTACCCTTCAGCAGTGTGTGGCCGACTCGGGTCGAATGCTCGCCATCGGCTTGGATCTCTCAGGCGTGGAAGAACTGCTTGATTCGCTCGGTATCGCTTTTCGGCCTGACGAGAACCGGCCAACCCAAGTGGAGATCGCCTGCGAGAATGCACCAGCAAGTGTAGTCATTTGCGGCAAGGAAGCAAAGCTGAGACCGATCATGGCGGAACTGGATCGCCGGAATCTGCAAAACCAGTTGCTTGCAGGCAATATCGCGTTCCACTCCTCCGCCATGGACCCCATCCACGATGATGTGCAGCAAGCTCTGTCTTTTTTGGATAAGAGCACATTTGATGGCAGCATCCCTTTCATTTCTTCCGTGACCGGCAAGCAAACGGAGCGTCTAGATGGAGCGTACTGGTGGACAAATATTCGGAGACCCGTGCAGTTTGCCCAAGGGGTCAGCACAATTATGCGTGATTTCAAGCCCGATATATTTCTTGAGATCTCCCCGCACGGTGCACTTCAATCGGCAGTCAGTCAATGTCTCGAACAGGCATCGCCAATTCCGGTCCGCATTCCAAGCCTCTATCGAAATTCGGATGATCGGCTCGGTTTCCAACAGGCGCTGGCTTCGCTCTTCAAATCCGGCGTGGCTCTGGATTTCGCAGCTCAGTACCCGCGGCCCAAGTCCATTTCCCATCTACTTCCTGGACATCCTCGGGACAGGCAGGCGGCGATCAACATCCTCAGCGATGACGAATTCTTCGTCCAACAAGGCCAATACTCTCATGGACCACTGATTGGGCACAGAGTACCGAGCGACCACCTTCTCTTCGAATCCCGGCTCTCCGTGAAGGACTTCCCCTGGTTAGCAGACCACCGCGTGCACCATGCTGCGATCATGCCTGCTGCCGGCTATATCGAACTGATCCTTCAGGCCTTCGAAGGCGTTTCTGTTCACTTCGAAGTGCTTGAATTCCTTCAGCCGTGCCCGATTCCCAGGACACCTGTTCGGCTCCAGACTGCCCTGCGACCGGTCTCCAATACCCGGGACGAGTTTGCGTTCACAATCTCGTCCCGATCATACGATGTCAACGCTACCAGCGAGGTCCACTGCCGTGGACGAGTAAAGCTGAGTAATCCAGACCACCCCATTGGTGTTCCGGCCCGGCTTGAGGATATTGACCGATCCTCATGTGAGACTGTATTCGCGAAGCAGAGTGATTTCTACGAACGGATTGAGGCAGTCCTCAGCGAGACCTTCCAGTATGGGCCACACTTCCAGACCATACAGCTATTTGAGTTACAACCCGAATCTAGAGCTTTGATCGTTGACATTGAAATGGACCAGGAGCTCTGGACGACGGGGCAGCAAGAGGGGTATGTAGGATGTCCACCACTGCTGGATGGAGGACTCCAGATCTTCCTGTCACACCTGTTGACGGCTTCACATTTATTTGCGATCCCGCAGAGAGCCGAGAGAACAACATTTCTGCGTCCGCCCACCGGCCCACAGATTACATGTTATGTGACCAGGCCCAGTGAAGACTGGATGGATGCGAACGAGCGAGGCCAGTACTCAGTGCAGCGCGGAGAACGGGCCGCCGGTGCAATCAGTTTCTATGACCGTACTACAGGAGACCTCATCCTCCACATTGATCAATACGTCTATTTCACCTCCAATCCGCGCTGGAATGATCTATTGAACAGCAAGCATGAAATCGCCTGGCAACCGAAATTCATCCATGAAGACCTGTCTTACCTTGACAGACTCCCCACAGGGGAGATCGACCCCGCCGCGTTGATCGTTGCCCTAGAAAAGTCAGAGGGTACACAAGCATACAGCTGCCATGTGGCCGAGTTTGCCGGATCACGGGAACCCGATCAAACTATCCTATCCAAGTGTCTGGATTATCTAACGAGTTCTGATGCTCGGTCCGAGTTCTGGCTCCTCAGCGATAATGAGGAAACGACCCGAGCCCACTTTGATGCCTTCAGCCAACGGGATGCCGCGCTTCGCTTTCAATGTCTTGATCCGGAGGCCGCACCCCCAATGGATAACGGTCTTCTTCGCCCCGGCGGCGCGGAAATCGTGTTTTTGCACGGACCGGACGACCTGCCCAGCCCCGACGGCTGGCGGTTCCTGCGTCAGTTGGTTGTCAACGGCGGGCTAGTGCTGATCTGCCACGATGAAGATGCCGTAGTCAAGCCGGATGAAGAGTGGTCAATTGTTAGATCCGGCCCAGCTTGCACCCTGCTGCAAGCACCATGCACCCACATAGGCGAAGAGGCAGGCGATCCAATTCCAGGCCCACATTGGGTACTGGGAGAGCCAAACAGTTGGGCATCGGAGTGGATTTCTCTTCTGGACGCACCCGATACGGTGCAGCCAATCCCGCATGAGGCAGTCATCCGTGGGCAATTCGACTCCGTCCCGGCATGGTCAGAGGTGGCTGACGTCCTTGCAATTGACTTCTTCTGTGGTTCCGACCCGAGTGATCCGACCGGCCAGAGGGTAACTGCGCAGTTGATCGCATTCGTGCAGGCACTAGTATCCGCTCGGTTGGCAAATGCAAATTGTCTGTGTCAACTCACCGTGATCACCCAACGCGCAGCCTTTGATGTGCAGCATCCACGGGGATCTGCCCTGTGGGGGGCAATACGCAGTATGGCCATGGAAGTCGGCGACGAAGCAAAGCTCGATTTCCGCCTAGTTGACCTCGGTGGATTGGATGATCTAAAGACCCTAAGCTGGCTAGCTCGCAACGACTTGCGTGAGCGGGAACTGGCGGTCCGAGAGAACCGCTTATGGGTACCACGAATTGCCAGTATTAGAGAGCGATATTCCCATGTGACGGCGGATAGCGATGCAGTATACCGCCTCACACTAGATAATCCGGGCCAGATTGCCGGGCTCGAGATGAAAACGTACAGCCTCCCTGCCCTCGGACCAAACGATGTGGAAGTTGATGTCGAAGCAGCAGCTCTCAACTTCCGCGACGTAATGGTCACCCTGGGCCTACTGCCCGCATTGGCTTATGAGCGCTCGGCGCTCGGGCACCAGGTTGGCATGGAAGGCAGTGGAACCATTCGGCGGATCGGGGCGCAGGTACGGCACTGCTCAGTTGGTGACCAAGTCGCGTTTATTGCAGGTGGTTGCATCGCCAACCGTGTGGTGATCCCCGAATACCTCGTCTTTGCCAAACCCAATGGGCTCAACATGGAGGAAGCTGCATCTAGCTTGTCGGTATATGTTACAGCCTACTATTCTCTCATCTACCTGGCCCGCCTTCGGAAGAATCAACGCGTGCTCATCCACTCCGCCATGGGTGGGGTCGGCCACGCGGCGATGTCAATCGCCAAACATGTTGGTGCACAGATCTACACCTCAGCCGGTAGCGAAACCAAGCGCAAACAGCTATTGGCAATGGGGGCGCAGGAAGCCTTTGATTCTCATAGCTATGACTGGTATGAAGACCTTATGATGGCAACCGATGGGGAGGGAATAGATGTCGTGCTGAATTCGCTGGCAGGGCGCCATATTGAGCTATGCCTGCAAGCACTTCGCCCCGGCGGCTGGCATTGCGAGATTGGCAAAACCGATATTTATGCCGACAATCTCCTCCGAATGCGCATGTTCCGCAAGAACCTTCGCTTCGCGGCTATTGATGTGGACCGCCTGATGCTTGACGACCCCCGGCTAACGCGTGAGCTCTCTAAAACCTGCATGGACCTACTGGATCAGGGTACCCTTTCCCCGCTCCCGGTCACTACGTTCCCTTACAGGGACTACGGAAAGGCCTTGCGTTTGATGACAACCGGGCAACATCAGGGCAAGTTGGTCTTAAAGGCCCCGCAGAACTCCGCAGATCCCGGATACCCCATCTCGGACATCCGACCACTCTTTGACGAGGATGCAACCTATCTTGTAACCGGTGGACTGGGCGGTTTTGGGCTCCGCTTGATCTCTTACCTTGTGGCATCCGGCGCGCGGCACTTGACTTTACTTGACCGTGATCCTCAGCGTCGCCGTGATGCGGAATGGGTTCGTCGCTCAAGTGCACTTGTCTACATGGATACCGAGTGTGAGATTGAAATCATCTCTGGAGACGTCGCGATTGAAGCCGAGGTGCAACGCTGTGTCCAACAGATCAAGCGACCGTTGAAGGGTGTGTTTCATCTGGCCGGTGCGTTGGATGATCGTTTGCTTGACGACATGACAATAGAATCTCTGCAGAGTGTCTTTGCACCCAAAGCTTCCGGTGCACTGTACCTCCATAATGCCACAGCCGACCACTCCCTTGATTACTTCGTCCTTTTCTCGTCCACGGCTTCGATGCTAGGCAATCCGGGGCAGATCAACTACAGTGCAGCCAACGGTTTTCTGGATGGACTGGCCATTGCCCGCCACCAACAGGGTCTGCCCTGTTTGACCTACAACATGCCTGCTGTCGCTGATGCCGGTATGGCTGCACGCAGTCTCCCGGTGCTCCGAATGATGCGGGCAATCGGTATACCACCGGTAAGTTCCGATCTTGCGATCGCAAATCTGGATTACGCGTTACGTGCAATGACGGACCGCCCCCATCTCGTTACATCGCTCTTTGAGCGACCGACATGGACCGTCAACTTCCCAGATTACATGCGGATCGGGCGTGTTATGCACAATCATGATGCATTTGAAGCCGCCTCCGACGATGAACTTACTCTCGAGAGGGTTGTGGAGCAGATCGCTGCCAAAGTCGCGGAGTTGTGTGGTTATGAAGAAGGCGAGGTGGACGAGCCATTGTCAAGCTTTGGACTGACGTCTATTTCGGTCGCCGAGCTCGGGACCTTCATCCAGTCTGAATTCAACTACCGTGTGAGCGCTCTCGAACTCATGACTACGGCCTCATCCCTATCACTGGCACAGGGTATCATCGATGGCAAGAAAGATGCTACCCGGGATGAGAGTGAACTAGGTGATCCGACATCCCAAACTGTTTCCGAGGCTTCTTGGCCACGGGCCCCGCGTGTTCCCTCCAGTTTTGCGAACACCCTAGAGGATCACTTGCCCACGAAGGCTTCTCAGGCCTCTGACAATGGCTCCAGTCCCATCCCTTCATTAAAGGACTCAGCCCATATAGACTCATTGGAAGAGGTCTCATAGCCATGCCGAATACGCTCCTCATTTATCCAAAGCATCCCCCCACATACTGGGGAAATGAATTTTCCTTGGATCTACTGGGCATCCGAGCGGCATTTCCTCCACTCGGCCTGCTTACAGTCGCCGCAATGTTTCCACCCCGGTACGACCTCCGTTTGGTGGATTTGAATGTCACTCCACTGAGAGACATGGATCTGGAATGGGCGGATCTGGCCTTCACATCGAGTATGATCACACAACGCCCATCACTTGACCAGATCATCGAGCGATGTAACCGTGCACAGGTTCCCGTCATCGCTGGTGGACCGCACCCCACCACTTTTCATGAAGAGATGGAGGGGGTTGCCCATTTTGTGCTTGATGAGGTTGAGGAGACCTTCCAGGATTTCCTTCACGACTTGGAAAAAGGAACCGCAAAGCGGATTTATCGGGAACCGAGAAAGCCGGATGTAACCCTGACTCCCCTTCCCCGCTTTGACCTGATCAACATGAACGACTACTATTCAATGAGTCTTCAGTTTTCGCGGGGATGTCCCTTTGATTGTGAGTTCTGCGACATCACTAAGCTGTACGGCCGCGTGTCCCGAACCAAATCGCCTGAACAAATGGTTGCCGAGTTTGACCATCTGTTCGAACTTGGATGGCGCGGACCTCTGTTCCTAGTTGACGATAATTTCATTGGCAATAAGCGCGAAGTTACACGGCTTCTCCCCGTGATAGCCGAATGGCAACAGGAGCGTGGCCACCCCTACAGCCTGTCTACCGAGGCGAGTGTCAATCTCGTTCGGATGAGCGACTTGATGGATGTCATGATTGCGGCGGGCTTTGACACCGTCTTCTTGGGCATTGAAACGCCCAACCCGAAGGCTCTTGAGAAGATGAAGAAGCCTCAGAACATCAACATGCGCGACGACAACTACCTGTTCAAGTCTGTGCGAAAGATTCAACAGAAGGGGATGCAGGTACAGGGCGGCTTCATCCTAGGCCTCGACGAAGATGATGAGAGTGCCTTTGATGCTCAGATCGAATTTATACAGGAGACTGGAATCCCGATTGCACTCGTTGGGCTGTTGACCGCACTCAAGGGAACCAACCTCTGGGCACGTCTAGAGCGCGAGGACCGGCTGCTTGACACACCTATTGAAATTAATGCGACCTCCCTGAACTTCAGGCCGGAAATGGATCCCAAAACACTGGTTGAGGGATATCTGCGTGTCATTGGGACCATATACGACTCGACGCTGGAAAACTATTTTGATCGATGCCTGACCTTGCTGGAAAACCTCAATCCGGTACCACATCTCCATAAACCTGTGAGCCAACATGCACTGTATGCGGGCATTATGGGAATCCGGCAGCGCCTGACACCCCAGCAGTTACCGGCCTTTTCGCGGTATATTGCCAAGGTTTCTAAAGATCACCCTCGCCTGTTGCCCCTTGCGATTCGGCTGGCAGCTACAGGCCACCACTGTGAGAAGTTCTCCCGTCAGCAGACCATCATCCGCGAGTTCAAGGAGTATCTAACCTCAGAGTTGACAAGAATGAACGAAGACATGTCGCAGCGCAAGTCAGCACCGGAGGCAGCAGACAAGCTCAAGCGGGAAGCGTTGCACCGAATCAATGCGCGTAAGAAAGCTATCCCCGAGGAATTCCGCTACACGGGGGACGGTATTACTGAATCTGTTTCGGATTTTCAACTTGCATTAGACACCATATTCGACGGGACTCCCGTAAACGGCAATCTTCCGGTTCTTAACTAAATGCTGACACCAGAATAGCCGTATATGCCTGAATTGAATACTTTGCACGCGGAGGTCCCGCCACTCACGGGAACCCTGCCGCCCCAATGTCGACAGGATCTTGATTCGCTACGGCGATTCATTAACCAAACGACCAGCTATTCATCCATAGACGCCCCTGTCAATCCCTCGGATTTTCGGGAAGTTCTGCTTACAGGGGCGACCGGATTCCTCGGCCGCTTTTTGCTGAGAGATCTTTTGCGTCGAAACCCCGACCTGACGGTTACCTGTATCGTTCGGGCGGATCATTCGCAACACGCTTTCTCTCGAATCCAAGCCGCTTTCGAAGAGGCGGAAATCTGGGAGGACGAATTTGCTCCGCGCATACGTGCAATGGCGGGAGACGTCCATCTCCCGAGTTTCGGCCTGGAGCCGTCCCAATTCGCGGATTTCTACCAGCGGATTGACGCCGTGTACCACCTTGCCGCGAGCCTGAGCGTAGCGACTCCCTACGTCGCTCTACGCAAGATCAATGTGTTCAGCATCCGCAGCGTACTCGAACTGTGCCTAACGACGCGCCTGAAACACGTCTTCTTCGCGTCGACCATGGGGGTTTTCCCCGAATACTTCTGTGGTTTCGCGAACGAGTACTCCGGCAGCCGTGTCACGCACCAGATGCAGCCGGACATCGCGAGCATGAAGCGTGCCTTTCCTCTCGGCCTGCTCGGGTATCCGTGGACCAAGGTGGTGGTCGAGCAGGCCCTGCTTCATGCGGCCCGGACTGGGGTGCCGGTAGCTCTATTCCGCCTGCCACACACGAATGTCGCGAGTACCGGTTTCGGCAATGCCGACGATGTCGCGGTGCGAACGGTAGCCGCGGTAGTGGACTCGGGACAGATGCCGGAGGGGTTCACGCTGCAATGGAGCCAGGCGGCAGTTGATGTCGTCGCTGACACCATGGCGGCTATCTCGATGAATCCCGATCGGCGCTTCACGATCTATCACTACTCCGAAGATCCACCCCTAGGACACGAGATGCAGCTTGCCGACTTCGGACTGTACTATAAGACCGTGCCCTACGATGCTTGGAAGCGGGCCTGTCTGGCTCGGGGAGAGCGGTCACCCCTCCACGGATTCTGGAATCTGATCGATCACGGCGCGCCCTACTGGTTCAGCGGGGACGCGACCGCTCCGTCCCATCGCGTCTGCAGCCGTGCCTTGCAGGCCGATTGTCTGGACCCGATTCCGTGGCCGAGCGCGTACACCATGCTCCGGCGTTCCCTCGACTGGTTGCGGGCGCATCGTGAGAAATGGCCGTACCGCATACCCGAGAGCCGTCTCGACTACGACCAACTCGTGCGTCGAGCCGAATCGTTCGCGCGCGAATACGATGTCCCCTTCGGCGTGGCATTCCCCGCCTGGAAACTCGAGGGACTCAGGCAGCTCGTGCAGGCGGTGAACGCCCCGGAGGCCGGTGTTCGGACCGAAAGACACGACTATATCGCCTTCGATCTCACCCGCCGCTTGCGCAACAATGCGTCCTTGGAAGCCGAGCGCCGCCGCTGCCCAGAGATTGCGGAACAGGACATCAGGCGGCCGGTCTTCATCGTTGGAATCAACCGGACCGGCACAACCCTTCTGCACCGCCTGATGTCTCGTGACCCGAGGTTTTGGACGCTGCGCGGTTACGAGTATGTCGAGCCTGTCCCGGCGGGCGGCAACTACGCCATTCCGGCCGACTCGGCCGAAGATCCGCGGCGAGCCTTTGCGGAAGAACTCCTGAACGCGTCGGGAATCGTTGACATGTTCAAGGGAGTGCATCATTTCGACGTGGATGAACCAGAAGAGGACCTTGGGCTACTCAGAATGGGGTTTGCCGCTTGGGGCGCGACCGTTTGGTTCGACATCCCGGACTTCGCTCGCTGGCTTGCCTGCAGGGACATGTCGGAGACCTACGCCTTTCACCACCGCGCATTGCAGAACTACACGCATCAGCGGAGAAGCGACGGGGAGGGACAGTGGGTACTGAAGGCGCCCTTTCACCTTTTCGAACTGGAAGCGCTAATTGCGACGTACCCCGATGCCCTGTTCATTCAGACTCATCGTGAGCCCGCTCAGTTCATGGGATCCTGGTGCAGCCTCGTCGACCGGGTCCGCAATCTCTCCTGCCAGCCCCGCCAGTCTGAAGATCTCGGGAAGGAACAACTCGAATTCATGCGCCGCATGCTTGACAGCATGGTCAAGTTCCGCACGAACCACCCCGAACTGGAAGATCGCTGGTTGGACATCAGTTTCTACGACCTGGTCCAGGCTCCTATGGACATGGTTGCCCATATTTACAACCGTTTCGGGTGGTCGCTGGAGGAGGAGGCCGTGGCCGCCATGGACGCCTGGCTCGAAGCACAGGCCGCTCAGCGGCGAAGCGAAAAACGGCACAAATACGAGCTTGCCGACTTTGGCCTGACGCGTGACAAGGTCGATGCGGCCTTCTCGCACTATCGTGATTTCCTCTCAAGCAGTGGGATCCGATCTTCCATGCTTTTGAAATAGACCGGATCAAGCGGGTCACGTGGACTCCTGACTGTGACGATTTTGCATTTCAGGACTCGTCGCTATCTTGCAACTATCTTTAAATCGTGACTATCACTGAACGAACCATGCGATGGCTGACAAACTAAGCTGGAGCCGTGAACCTATGTCATTTTCCAAACGCCACGGCTATGAGCCACTTCCTGAATGTATGCGCCTAGAGTACCTGTCCGAGCAGGCAAAAACCGCGGTATACAACATCATTGCTGATATCGTGTTAGTCTCAGGTAACTGGGCAGGTATGGAAAGCTTCCCTGCACCTAGAATGTGTCGTCGCGCCATAGCATCGTGCCTCAACAAAAATATACTTGAAGTCCAAGTCTCAAGGGATGAAATTTTAGACGAGCTGCGATCCATTGTGTACGAGTTGTCATTCAATAAGGCGCTGGATCTACTGGAGTACATGGCCAACTATCAGGATGATCAAATCAGATTTGGGGGATCTCAGGAATTAAATGTTCGACTTTCACGATTCTCCCAAGACATCAACAACGCCTTTGACGAACACGGAGTAGCATACGTGTTTGATACCTCTAATAGGCCTTACCATATCTGGCCAAGAACTTCAATGGAACAGGGCGTGACCATTCAAAATGCTGTGGCTACATTGAAACATCATGAACTATCTTCACCTGTTACACACCTGCGAGATGCGGCATCTCATCTGGATTCACGGCAATACTCCGATGCAATTACAGACAGTATACACGCAGTTGAGTCTGTCGTGCGTATTTTCGATCCAGACAATTGTCGGAAGCTCAGCGATGCCGTAAACTCTCTTAGGAGACGGGGCGTGCTCAAGCACCAAGCCCTTGCCGAAGCAATCAAATCACTTTACGGCTATACTAGCGACGAAAAAGGCATTCGAAAAGCGTTGGTCTTTGATCCGAAAGCCAATGTTGACATTAATGACGCTATGTTTATGTTTGGGGCATGTGCATCTTTGGCAGCTTACTTGGCGAATATCTGTCACCCGGAGGGGGAAAGCTAAGGTGTTACAAATTATTTGGTCTAAATGTGATTCGAGTGGCGGATCCTGCACTGAATCCAAGGTATGGTCATATTCACGATAATTATTTCTGGTGATTCCCGCCATACTTGGTTACAAATATTGTACAGGTGAGGCTACAATATTTGATATTGTGAGAGCAGAACAAATCGGGCATTTATGGCCCAAACAAGGCTTAAACAAAAACGCCGATCGTGCTCCGATCATCGCTAAATCCCAGGTAATAGCTACTCTCAGTTCCCAAATCCTCAAACCTTCATCCAACGAAGCGTCCTACCATACCAGTGTATAATTCCCATCCCTTTTGTTTGATAGACTCGTTTTTCCCTATCTAGCTGCTGAGACCATGGACAACAATCGCAAAAATTCTACCGCTAGGAAAGGCCGCTCACGGGCTCGGGCACCTCAGACAGAAGTCGATCGATCACCGACTCTACGGTCACCCCTTCACTCTCTGCATAGAAATTCGTTAACACTCGGTGGCGAAGAACCGGATGGGCCAAGGCGTGAATATCTTCAATGGCCACATTGTAGCGCCCTCGTAATGCAGCACGGACCTTACCTCCAAGCAGCAGGTACTGCGTTGCCCGCAGACCTGCACCCCAACTCACCCAATTCGAAACAAACTCCAGAGCTTCCGCCTCCTTTGGACGTGTACTGCGGACCAGATCCACCGCAAACTGCGCTACGTTCTGGGGAACAAATACACTACGAACTTCGTGCTGAAAAGATAGAATATCCACCCCGGACAAGACCTTCTCAACCGGCTCCCGGTCACGGCTGGTCGTCTCCAGAGCAACGGTCAACTCATCCTCCGCAGATAAATAATCGAGCACGATGTTGAACATAAACCGATCCAATTGTGCTTCCGGCAAAGGATAAGTCCCCTCAAGCTCAATCGGGTTTTGAGTTGCAAGTACGAAGAAGGGCTTGTCCAGTGAATAGCGCTCCCCGGCAGCAGTGACTTGGTATTCCTGCATCGCTTCCAGTAAGGCTGCCTGTGTTTTGGGCGGGGTACGATTGATCTCGTCCGCGAGGATGATGTTGGCAAAAATGGGGCCCTTGACAAACTCAATGGTTCTGCGACCAGTCGTGCGATCCTCGTCCAGCATGTCCATTCCCGTGATGTCCGCCGGCATCAGATCCGGGGTGAACTGAATCCGCTTATAGGACAGATCCAACATCTCACCAAGAGACCGGATCAATAGCGTCTTTGCAAGGCCGGGAACTCCTGTCAATAGACAGTGACCGCCTGCAAAAAGTGCGATCAGGACCTGCTCAATCACATCATCCTGACCAACGATACGGCGGCGGATCTGTGACATAATTTGTGACTTGCCTTCGCGAAGACGCTCAAGTGCTTGATTTTCCGTCTCTAGAGTTGCCAAAATCAATGGGGTTTAAAGTGCAGGCGTGATACTGAGTACCGGCGAAAATGTGGCTAATCCATCCTGATCATGACACAATCAAGTCACTCTTCAGTGGGTAAGTGCATACATCACAAAATTGATTCCCATCTGAAAACTGACCGTAGAGGCATTCTCAAAATCCCGATCAGGATATTCCCAACCATCACCGATATCCTGGTTGTGATTTGCAAGTGCAACCAAGCGACCACTATCGTCGAAGTAGGCCATATACCGGTCATATTCAAACGTCCCGAAGTACCCGCTGACCAAAGAAGGGGCGGCAACCGGGTCAATATCAAAATAAATACTCCATATCGGATGGTTTGGGGGAAGCTCCACCGGTTCCCGGTTCGGAAATACGCGCTGCATTTGCTCGTAAAAGTTGTACCATTCGTAATCCCCCCGAAAATCATCTAAAAGGAGGAATCCGCCCCGGTTGAGATACTCGCGCAACTGTTCCACCTCTTCGTCTGTCATATGCCAATATCCCGGCTCACACAGATAAAGGATCGGATGTTCAAAGATCGCTGGATCCATCAGATCCAACACCAGATAAGGTTCTTCAACGTGAATCGTGGTCGTCCGCTTGAGGGCAATATAAAAATTCTGCTCTGCGACCGGATAATCGTGCGCCCACATGGGGCCTCCACCACGACCCCATCCCCGCTGCTGCATCCCAGGTGTCTCAAACCGCACCCGCACAAAACGAAACCCGTAGTCCGCCTGGGCCCAAGCTTCTTGTACGATTCCAAGCGATAATAAAGCAGCTGCAACGAGCCAAACCCGTTTAGTCATTCGGATGATCTACAATCTTCAGCAGCAGCCTTTGTGCCTCGCGGTACCCGGGTGCAATTTCCAGGGACTGCAGCACAGCACGTTTCGCTTCGGCCATCTGCCGGTTATGGTATAGACTCATCGCAAGCGCGTATTGTGCCTCTGCACGATTGACCGGCTCAAGCGCCAGGATGGCCCGCCGCTTTTCTACCTCATGTACGTGTTGACCCGCATCTGCGTACAGTTCTGCCAACCGCCCGAGGACCTCCATGTTGTAGGGTGCCGTGTAGCGCGAACGGGTTAGATATTGCACTGCCGAGGTGGTGTCCGCCTGCTGGAGCAGTATTTCTGCCAACTCAATCGCGTACTGCTCTCCATAGGGCTGGATTTCAAGATAGTCCTGTAAGACCTGGGCAAGCTCCGCCGTCTGATTTCGCTGGCGATAAATATTGACCAAGCCTTCATATGGATTGCCGGGACCAGTATAGTCTGAATAGAAATCTAATGCTTTGCGATAGGCGGATTCGGCAACCTCCAGATCTCCCTGCTCCAAGGCTTTTTCGGCACTCGTAAGGAGTCCATAAAACGAATCCTGGCCTGCCTGAGCCAAATAGCTGGCTAGATTCCCCCCGTGCTGTTCCTCGGTCAACATGTCCGGCCACCCTTGTAGCACCGGGTCAAGACGTGTACGCTCGCGGTCCAGATGCCCCCGGAATTCTTTGTCCAGTTCACTGCGTGATTTCCCGAATACACTTTGCATGGCCGCCTCTTCTGTCTGTCCCTGGCTCAAGGCACTCAGAAGGCGTGTCAGCGCATCAAATCCGTACTCTGATGAAAGAAAATCCACAACGCGGTACGCGTGGTAGTAGCTCAAGAGAACCTGCCCCTGAAATGTCGGGCGTGTAAACCCACGATCAATGTTTTCAAGGTCATAGAGCCGGTCCTGGTCATAGGCGGTGAAGAACTGAATCTCCATATCACGCCTCCACGCCGGATTTGCCCGCACTTCTTCATAAACCGATAGTCCCTCGGTCAACCATCTAGATATGCGGTAATCACTCAGGCCGACCGTCATCGTGTGCGCCAACTCATGCCAAAGCGTACGTGCCCAGTTGTACGAAATATCCGGTTGCGCCGCCGGTGTGTTCATTGCCACAACATCCCCAAAGCAAACTCCCAACAGCCCGACATGAGGAATCCCCGCTACGCGGACCGCGAAGTCGTCGGCATCATTGTATGCTTCCAGCAAGATCCGATCTGGGGGCTGATACCCGTAATGAGCTTGCAACGCTTCATAGGCCCGTTCCGCTTCGCGCAACATGATCGGCCCCAGCACTTTCTCCTCGCTCGAATGAATTCGGAGTGTAAAATGAGCACTGGTTAGGGTAGAAAATTGATCCAGCTCATCCAACAGGCTCAAGCTGTTGGCGGCGTAAAGATTGAAGCCGTCGCTGGCATAGCTGCGCTCCAGATAGGTACGTGCAGACTGGACTTCTCCCAGACGCATAAGTGCGGTTGCATACGTTGCATTTGCCGCCGCATTTTCTGGATTTGATTCCACTGCTTTTTGTGCGTACGTGGCCGCATCAGGATACCTGAACCGCAGAGCCAGATCTTCGCTCAGAACCCGGTAGAAATCAGCCAACTGGCTGGTTCGCTGACTCACAGTGACCTCGACCTGGCTCACTGCCTCGTAGTTGCCCTGCACATGCTGTGCGGCGACATAGTGTGCCCACGCCTCCAGATGTCCTGGATCCTGATCCAAAGCCGCGCGAGCTACAGATTCCGCCTCCGTGTAGTTGCCATCCAGCAGATGCAACCTGGCCATCAGTGCCAACGCCGGTGCATACTGCTCTGCGATCTGAAGTGCCTGTTTTGCCAGCTCTTCTTTTCTGGCATAGGATCCCGTGACGGAAGCCAGCTTTACGTACGTTTCCGGGCGATTTGGGTTAATGGAGAGAGCTTTGTTGTACCGCTCATTTGCAAACGCTTCATCATGAGTTCTCTGATATAGATCTCCGTGCCATAACAAAATCTGAACATTATCCGGTTCCAGCCTCAGCGCGGTTGAGAACGCCTCGTTTGCCTCGTGATATGCGCCGAGTTGCTTTGCTGCCTGGGCTCCGATCGCAAGGCCTCTGGCCGTAGTGAATCCACCTTGCCTTAAGCGACTGTTAATGATGGAGTACAGGCGGTTTGCCTGACGGGAATTTCCGCGAAGGCGATGCAGATCGGCCAGTTCCAGCCCCGCACGCCAATAGTCATTTCTGGATTGAATGGCCGTGATGTACGCGTCCTCTGCCCCATCCCAGTTCCCCAGCGCCATGTGAATACGGCCGATTGCATAGTTCACATACTCCGGCTGAGAGGAATTGCGCAGTAGCTGCTGCGCTCTGCGAAGCCCTGACTCATGATTGCCGGTCTGCAGATAGGTTTCGAAGTACCCTTCAATGTTCACACCATACAGGCTGTCCGCAAAGGCTTCGCGCGCCTCGCTGTATTGTCCTACATTTAAAAGGTCCTCTCCATTCTGCGCCTGGGACACTACGGAGGTACCTCCCAGAAGAATCACAAGGAGAGTGAAAGTCCGCATTAGCGCCGGTTCGGTACGCTGTGGGATTCTTCAATGCTTTCCAGACGCACTTGGATGTCGGCGCGAGACAGCCAGTTCCCCCGAACCATCACCCCAGACAACTCCTTCAATTTAGCCAGATCGTCTAGGGGATTTCCGTCCACCAGAATCAGATCGGCCCGGGACCCTTCACTGATTGTACCGAAGGTATCCTTATGGGCAAGGTATTCACCTACTGCGCGTGTGCCTGAATCAAGAATCGCATAGTTCGACATGCCGGCATCCACCATACGCTTAAGCTCACGATGCAGAGAGAACCCCGGTACGCTGAAAAGCTGGGGAGAATCCGTCCCCATGAGAATTCGGACTTCCGACTCATTGAGTGCACGCAATACCCGCATCCGGGTACGAATCAACTCGAGGGCGGCAGCTCTGTCATACCCCGGATTACGCTGTCGCTCTTCAACCGCCCGAAACCAGTAATCAACCACCGTGCGCGGCATATACTTGAGTTCGTCGTATGCACGGAGATCCTCCAGATCAATCGTCCCGTACAGAACTTCCCAAAACGCCATGGTAGGCACGATCCAGGCACCTTTTTCCTTGGTGAGTGCAATGGCTTCCTCAAGCATCTCGTCTTCTGGACGATTCTGTGAACGAAGATATTCAACATATCCATCGACATGATCAAACGTCTCCTGGTCCATATTTAATGCGTGGATCAGGCCTACATCCGCAGGCACATGCCCGCCAAAACGAATCCCCTCTTCCGCTGCTGTGCGCGCCATCGCATCAAATTCATCTTTCGTCAGGCCTGGATGCACCTTCAACAGATCCCATCCTTCCGCCACCTGCGACCGAGCCATTGCAACGGCCTGCTCCGGTGAGTTCACCGAACTGCCATTAAAGCTAGGCCCCGCAAGATACAGGTTTGGCGCAATCAGTTCACTGTTGTTGGCACGCTGCCGAAGCTCCAATTGTCCCTCCGCCCCAAGCATTCCTCGGACCGTGGTGATACCATTGGCCACGTACAGGAACAGCACATCTTCGGTGTATTGTTCCGGCTCATCTGGTCGTGGTATATGGCCATGCATTTCTGCGAGCCCAGGCATCAGGAACTTCCCCGTCCCATCAATAACATTGGCACCACTGGGAACCTCAACCTCCGCTCCAATCGATCGAATCCGATCCCCTTCAACCACCACCGTATGCGCAGCTAAGACCTGATCGCGATCCATGGGAAGGACCATCACGTTGGTAAATGCGGTAATATCCTGTGCTTGAGCCAAGCTGCAGATAAAAAGACCGAGAAAGAAATAGATGCCTGTTTGCGTTTTCATGGTGCTACAATGGAGAATGCGTTGCGGTTAATCGGTTTACTTCCAAGCACTACATAGTGTCTCGTAGTGATGTGGGGGACGTTCCCCACAGCGCGACTACTTATTGTCTCATTCACTAAACCAATCGAATAATGCCTAGATGAATTTTTTGTCATCGTAATGCTTGTACCAGCCCTACTTTGTCACACAGATTCGATACTTAACATAGCAGTTTTTGTCTAAAACTTCCATTGTTGGTACCTTCTTGATATAGTCCTGTCGGCGAGCACAATACCTGAGAATAGATCAGTTGCCAAGAAGATCGCAACCTTCCTGCAAATCAGCACCTCCAAACTCGTCCTCTATGCACACCCGAAACTCACGGAGGGAGGCGAGTTCTCTGGCGACCAAAGATGGAACACGCTCCTTGTGTTTCAGATCCGGTGCGACACACATAGCACCGATTCCTGAAAGTCGGTCCCTAAGCCACGTGATCTCTATGCCCGGCGGAAGACACTTCCTGCGCCGCTGATACTTACCCAGAAGTGCAAGCACGAGGGCAGGGCCTCCCGTTCGGCAACGGCTATATTGCTTCCGCTTGGATTTTCAATCCCTTGGCCACATCATTGAAACCGCGCCGCATATAGCCGGCAAAACAGCAGTACACGATTGGCGCGAGTAATCCCGTCAATTTGTCAATGTTGTAATAGCGACAACTTGTATTGTCAACATGTTCGAGGTGCTGCTCTCGTTTTGCGAACAGTAGCCAGTGAGCTCCGAATTTCTTTTCCCAAGCAATAAGACGGGGTTTTTCGAAAGCGCAGAGACGTTCGGTGATTCCAAACTTGATGGGCCCCATCCTTACCAGAAGATTTATGGGAGATCCAATCGCAAAATCTGTCTGGATCTTTGACGTAAACGGATTCCATTCGCCATATTTTCGAGTATCAGTCAGAACAGTCCAAACTACCTCGTTGGAGGCGTTGATGTCAACTGGATTGGTACGAATTATAAATTCCCGAGAGATCATGAGTTTGCAGTCAGGTGACAGTCTTGAGCCAGGCTTCCGACTGGTTCCACAGCATTTTCGCGGCGGACATCTGTCTGGCCTGTTCGCTTGGTCTGGCAATCTTGCAGCGCTCGTAGTAACATCCGCCATGTAGCGCAGGAGTGCTAGAGCACATTACCACGGTTTGTGCCCCATATTTCCGGTGCAACAATACCAATGATGTCATGGCAGAACTCATGCGGTTCAAGGTGCTGCCGATTCGTCCAGTCATCGGCTTCATTTGTGTAAGGTTCGTGTGAACGGACCCAGGATGTAGTGCTACGGATCGCAGATTGAATTCCTTCGAAAACTGTCGGTTGATCTCGACTGAAAGATGGATGAGTGCCAGTTTCGACGTCCCGTACGCATTCCAGGAATGGTAGCGTTTCGTACTATCGAATAAGTCCTCATTACTCACGCTGTCATGTAGATGAGAGGATACGTTTATCACCCGAGCATCGCCGTCTTCCAAGCCACTCTGTTTTAGACATGGGAGCAGCAGATTCGTCAGATGGAAGGGTCCTAAATAGTTGGTTCTCCAGTGAATTTCGAAGCCATCCTTGGTCAGGGGCGGCTTTCGTCGTGGACGGAAGATATTCTTGTGGATACCCGCGTTGTTAACCAAAACATGAAGCTTTCCGTCATACTCGCGAAGAAACCAGGTTGCAAAACTGGAAGTGCTCTTCACATCACACAGGTCAAGCGTTCTGGCCATGATGTTGCCATCGGCACCTGTGCGTTGTAAATCATTCTTAAGGCACGTTTCGGTCGTTTCTGCGTCATGCAGACTGGTAACGATAACGTGTGCACCCCAACTCGCAAGGATCTTGGCAGTCTCATACCCAATGGAATTGGGAGATGCGCCCGTCACAATGACCGTCCGACCGGACATATCAACACGTTCTGCCATCGGCTTGCGCATGCATAGCAACCAAAGGTGACGAACCGACTTGGCAAATGTATGGGGCATTTTCTGCAGTGATAATATGGCGCTAGAGCTTTGCCATCAGTTCCGCACTGGCTTCCCATAGCCTGGAGCCATTCTCTGGATCGGAGGCACTTGGCGAAACAGATTTCCGTTGCATCAGGTGCAAATACATCCCCGTGCTATAGCCCGCTTCTTCGGAACAGCACAGATAAATTGCCGGCTTTACAGCCTGTTCTGGAGATTGCAAGAGATACCGCAGAAGAGGCTTGACTACGGGCTTGAGCGGTGTCGGGGTATCCCTTGCAATGTTCGAAGCAATACCTCCGGGACACATTGAATGTACCGCGACTTCGATACTGTCGCCTTGATTCAGGCGTCGGGAGAGCTCGGTGGCGTACGTACACTGAAGTAGTTTACTGATGCCGTAATGTCTGAGACTATCCTTCGTTTTGTAATCTTTGAACGTACCCAAATGATCAAACTCAATGACATGGGAGGATCGGTGTGCCTCGGATGCGACAAATATAATTCGCGGTGTCTTTCCAGGGTGTCTGGATGGACGAATCACCCCATCCTTCAACCACCGATCAATCAGTATACGTGAAGAGAGGAAGTGTACAGTAAACATCATCTCAAATCCTTGTGGGGATTTTCTGGCTCTGGGAGGCATCAGTCCAGCATTCATCAGTGCAATATCAATGCGGATTCGGCGAGATGCCATCAAGTCACAAAGGTGATGGACGGATTTGACGTCTGCCAGGTCAACTTCCATCAATTCTATGTTCGAAGATCCAGACAGCCTCTGTATTTCCTGACAAATTCCTCCATGCCCGGGCCGACAGGCTAAAATCATATTTCCTCCGCGCCGCGCAAGTTCAACCGCAGCAGCTTTCCCAAGGCCGCTATTGGCTCCGGTCACCAGACAGGTCCTGCCGTCAATTCGGATATCTTCGGGAACCATGGTAACTTCAGCGTGCTTCGGCTGCCTGAGATCTCGGACAGCAGCAACCATCGCACTGAAGGGCGTGCCATCTCCAACTAATTTGGATTTTTTCTTCACGGAGTCCTCAATTTTGACCTGAACTGCTCGTACAAGATCAAGTCAGATGATTCATTCAAACGGGATCGTGTATTTCTCACGGTAGCCAGAAAAATGTTCTTCGATGACCTCCTCGCTCAACCCAAAATCATTCAAGCTATAGGAATGTCGCCCAAAACGATTTTGCGGATTGGCCTTGATATACTGTCCTGCCTGCCGCACTGCTTCGTCATCAAAATTAATTCCGATCCACTCATAGATCTCCCGAAGCTGGGTTACGGGATCCGCAATCAAGTCGTAATAGGACACATCCATGAACCGGTCGGTCTCTTCACCGGATCGAACCATTTCGGTGACTTCAATCATTCTGCGTATTTTCCGGCACCAGTGTCGCGCAATTTCTTCGGGATCCACCTGATCACTAAAAATACCTCGACCATGTGCAACCATACTACAAAATGACGGCAAAGCCTTTCGTGGATCGCGGTGGGTCAGTACAATTTTCGCATCTGGGAAAGTATTCAGAAATATATCCAAATACTCCATGTGATTTGGAGTCTTCAGCACCCATTGACTACCCGGACGCTGCCAACACAGAACTTTCAGTACCCCGCGAAGAAATTCGTAGGCCTGGGTATGGTCCTGATCCTCCAGCCAACGCGAATACGATGGAACGTGCATCGTCGCCTCCGGTGATTGACTCATAAAACTCAGGTCCAACAACATAACATCTTCCTCCGGCTCACGACGGCTGATCGGGTGTATCGACTTGAATTGTGGTGACAAATAGGAGATTGCCTGATGCGCCATGAATGAGTAAAACTTGCGGCTGAAAGTCCCACGCCTGTTCATGTTACCCGCCGGGACTGGTTCAAGCAGTTCTCCCCCAGAAATGCCACGGATGGCAGGATTGGTATTCAATAAGCGTTGGAGTAGTGTCGTGCCAGTACGCTGCAGCCCAGTAACAAGAATGATTTTGCCAAGATCAACCTCATTTATTTCAGGGTGCTTTCTGAGTAGATCCCTGATCCGAAAACGATGAACCAACGCGCGGGTGAGTCGAGATTTTTGTACTAGCCTGCCGGTGGCAGTCAGACGAGCTTCGTCGTTCATTGATTTGACCAGCACTTCCAGGGCCTCGAAAAATTTACTATCGCCCAAATCTTCCAGTCCCGTTATTCGTTTCGCCTGCTCTACAAGTACCTCGGCCTCCAAATATCCTGGCGGGCCAAATCTCCCACTCAGACCGTTATAAACTTTGATAAAGAACGGGCGATAGGGACGCTCATAGTCCGTTGTTGTTACGAAGTCGCTCTTGCCCATCTCTTGCCACACGACTAACTCTTACGGCTACTCAACTTGACCAATTGGGTATGGGGTTGAGGAGATTCCTGCGCTCGTACCCACCGAAAGCACATAGTCCCAGAAGAGTGACCAGCGGTATCTAGCCAGTTGGGCAGGCCCGGATCTTCATGTGCGACAACCAGCCTTACGAAGTTGTCATCTTCATAGTGTGCCAGATGCTTATTTGTGTGAATCCTATGATATCGGTAATCCAGAGATTCCATCCAGTAATTGTTCAACTGAAAATTCCAGTATTCACATTCTGGGGGCGTAACCTCAATCAGAAGAGCCTCGTCCTCTGCAATCGCCCAGTGACTATGATAATAGGTGATGTTTGGATCGCCTCCAGCGGCCCGTGAAACTTTTGGATCAAACATCGGCAACATGTTGCTGTGTTTCTGGAAATCCCGCGCCCACTTGGAAAATAATAACGGTGCCCCTGCTACCAATGCTCCTGCCTTTTTCAATCCTTCATCAAGCTTCACAGGTGTTAATGGGGCGGGGAGTTGCTCATGTTCTGGACAGTTAATGCGCTCAATCCGCAATTCTGCGGGAGTCTCTACTGTCCGATCAAGGAAAGTTTGACGCACAACCAAAGTGCCCGTCTCGGTGGTCATGGGTAGCCAATTCCCCGATTGAGGCTTGGAACTGAGGATAAGTTCGAATCTCCCGCTTGCATCCATTTCGATCTCATCCGATTCAATATATCCTGTAGGTGGCAAGCCGCGACCCTGACCATAATGGCCGGATTGAGTACCAAAGCTCAAATATGCAATCGTATTTCGCTGCCCATAGATCTTGTACTCATAGTTTCCGTTCAGCGCAGCTGTTTGATAGAAATTGTCTGGATTGTCGGCACCCAGTTTAGTCACCTCATCAACTACTCGATGCAAGACAGGTGCGTTGGTATCCGCATGTTCGACGAACGCCATAAGGCCTGCACGGGCGATACGACTGAGGTACCGATACCCTTCCGCCTGATTGAATGGATCCTGTGGAGCACCGGGGAATTGTAGTCCAGCACCCGCCGCCTTAAGAGAATCACAGAATTCGTCCCAGGTTTTTCCACTGACGATCCGGTGAGCAGCTACGTCCTCTACCGTCCGACCACGAAATCGCCGGATCAGGAGGGACATTCGTCGAAAGAGGCTTAGGAGACCAATGCCGAGCTTGCGCATGATTTACCACTTCAAATGTATGCTGGCCCAATCGCCCATTAACTGTGCGACGCCATAATCTAAGATTCGCCCGTTAAATCCCGGAGTGGGAAAGGGGATAGAGTGAGCTCAGAGTCCGATTTAGTTTCGGGTGAATCCGAGGGATCAGACACATTATTTTCTAGATTTTCCCGCTGCTGTTTGTACCTATCGCATATTTCAGGGTTCAAATCTTCATTCTGGGAGAAAATATCAAATGCCTGTTCGTGTTTTCACCGTGTTACAATGGAGAATGCATTGCGGTTAATCGTATTACCTAAGGATACTAGGGATTCCATATGAAACTGGCATTGGCACAAATAAATACGGTTGTCGGAGATCTGAGGGGAAACTCAGACAAGATTCTGCACTACTCCGAGAAAGCACATGCTCGCGGTGCCGATCTGGTAGTATTCCCTGAATTGACCTTCACAGGGTACCCTCCGATAGACTTGTTGGAGTCCAGAGATTTTGTGACCCGCGAACGTCAGCACCGCCAGAAACTGGTAAAATTGCTCCCTAGAGGACTGGGGGTGCTCGTCGGAGGGTTGGCACTCCACAAAGGACATGGAAAGCCTCTGCACAACGCAGCATATCTGTACGAAGATGGCCATTGTGTCGGGGTCTATCATAAACAGCTTCTGCCCACCTACGATGTATTTGATGAGCTGCGATACTTCGCGCCAGGATCGTCTCCCACCATCCTTCGCTGGCGTGGCCTGAATCTGGGCGTTCATGTTTGTGAGGACCTTTGGAATGTGCACGATCTGGATCGAAAGCCTTATTCACACGATCCAGTTTCTATCCTGGCCACGCAGTCCCCGGACATTTTTATCAACCTCTGTGCCTCCCCCTTTGCGATTGACAAGCATCTTGAGCGTTATGCACTCATGGAGACCGTTCGTCAAAAGTACGGACGGCCCTATGTCTTCACGAATCTGGTTGGAGCAAATACGGACTTGATTTTTGATGGACGAAGCTGTGTCATGCACGGGGGTAACGTGCTTGAAGCCCCGGCATTTGAGGAAGCACTGCTGGAGTGGGATACAGAGAAAACGCCAAAATCAAAAACTGTCTTCATCCCTGCGAGGAAGCAGGTGCGGGAAGCCTTGACCTTGGGAATTCGGGATTACATGAATAAAACCGGGATTCAAAGGGAGGTAATTATTGGTCTGAGTGGAGGCATTGACTCCGCCGTGACCGCTACGCTTGCAGTGCGTGCATTGGGACCAGAGCGGGTCATTGGCGTATCCATGCCCTCAAATTTCTCTTCCACAGGGTCGAAAGACGATGCCAAGCACCTTGCATCGAACCTTGGAATAAACCTGATTACGATTCCGATTCAACCCCTGATGGATGCTTTTAACGATGCTCTTCGCAAACCCTTCGAGAATTACGATCAGGATGTGACGGAAGAGAATATTCAGGCGCGTATACGGGGAACGTTGGTCATGGCTTTTGCCAACAAGTATGGGGGAATGGTACTTGCCACTGGGAATAAAAGTGAGCTTGCGATGGGATACGCGACGCTGTATGGCGACATGAGTGGTGGACTTGCGGTTCTGGGAGACCTCTACAAAACAGAGGTCTATGAGTTGGCAAAATTGTTGAACAGGCCAAAAAGAATCATTCCTGAATCCACAATGCGCAAGCCCCCCTCGGCCGAGCTGAGTCCGGGTCAAAAAGATTTGGACTCCCTGCCACCGTACGATATCCTGGACAGAATCCTTAAGCAGTACATCGAACAGCTGATGAGTGTCGAGGAGACGGCTGAGTTTCTGGATTACGACGAAGACCTTGTCCAGGAAATCGTCCGCCAAGTGAACTGGACTGAATTCAAGCGGCGACAGGCCGCACCGGTCCTGCGACTGCGCCCGAAAGCATTCGGGAGTGGGCGGAGAGAGCCTATCGTTGCCCGGCGCCCCTAAGCGTTCGCCCTGAGCCAACGGACAGCCAGACTGTATCCGACGGTGCCTAAACCTGAGATTTGTCCCACACAGACCGGTGCCAGGTGAGAAAAATGTCGAAAGGCCTCCCGAGAGTAAATATTGCTGAGGTGAACCTCAATCACCGGGGTTTCGATTGCCCTCACTGCATCCCGCAATGCCACCGATGTATGGGTATAGGCTCCCGGATTGAACACGATCCCGCTCAGGCCTGAGCGGTGCCCTTCGTGGAGGCGATCAACCAGATCCCCTTCATGGTTGCTCTGATAAAACGACAGATCCGTATCTGGAAACTCACTCCGCAAGTCAGCTTCAAGCTGCTCCAGAGATACTTCCCCATATTGATCGGGCTCCCGATCTCCCAAAAGGTTGAGGTTTGGACCGTTCAGGACAAGAATTTTGTGTTCCATAGGTTAACTTGCGTTCAGCGTCATTCCGTCATACCCAAACAGCATCGTCTCCGGCAGTTGTGCACTCTCACGTGCGTGGAGGACCTGATGGGACATGTGAATAAATACAGTTTGTTTTGCATTGATTGTATGGGCAATGTCTACAGCTTCCGTAATTGAATAGTGGCGGGGATGTTTCTGTGGTCGGAGTGCATCCAGTACAAGCAACTCAAGATCCTGAAGTTTATGATACTCGGTTTCAGGGATATGGCTCACATCTGTCAGGTACGCAAAATTTCCGAGCCGATATCCATTCAAGTGCATCCTGCCATGCATGACCTCAATCGGAGTGACCTTGACGAAATCGGAACTGCCGTACCGACTCCCGATCTTGAATGGGGCCTGTGCGATTTTCAGATCCAATGTACCCGGATATATACCGTTTTTATCCCATACATAGGGGAAGATACGCTGCAGAGTATCTATGCTCTGCCGGTGCGCAAAACAGGGGATGGGAGCTTTGCAGTCAAAAAAGTACGGTCGTAAATCATCCAGCCCCATCACATGATCAAAGTGATGATGCGTCCAGAGCACGGCATCCACCTGGCGCACTCGGGCACGTAGCATCTGTACCCGAAAATCCGGCCCCGTATCAATGACAATACTAAGATCTCCAGCCTGAACATGACATGCCGTACGCAGACGTCTATCTCGTGGATCTCTGGACTGACATGTCTCGCAATCGCAGCCAATCATGGGGATCCCTACGGATGTGCCAGTACCCAATAGCGTAATGCGCATACATCTTCACTCAAATGAGTACCTTTGGATAGTCGATTCTACGTGCTTGCGCATCCCTTTGCGTATGGAAACACCCTGAAGCGGAACACCCTTCAGCGCACGTGCCAGAACCCCGAGGTGCACCTCCGTTGGATGATGCCGATTCAAAACGATCAGTTTGCTTCCATCGAGCGTGCAGGATCCACCCCGAAATTGACCCTTATCCCATCGAATCTTATACCCAGATTTTCTCGCTGCGTCCTCCATAGCTCGTAGAATGGCTTTATCCTTGGTCATCGCTCAAAACCAGATACCTGCGGACAAAATATGCACTTGACTAGCGTAGTCATACACCTCATCGACACTATCTGAAAACGATCGCGATCCATTGATATTCCAGAGCTGATAACGGAATGTATACCCGATCGAGAGACCTAAGTGTGAAAATACTTCAGCAACAAAGAAGCGCGCCTCCGCATCTACGGCCCAGGACAAACCGACCGCATCCACGATCTGACTCCCCGTAATTCCGACAAGTGGGATTGCCCGCAACCGCGCCCGTGCACGTTCATTGAAAGAGTGCACCAATTCACCACCCGCACCGAACAGGATCGCTGTCGCTCCGAGGGGCTCAACGTTTTTTTCTGCCGTCGTCCTACGCCACGCCGTCAAGAACCCCATCGGCATGGAGAGTGTCGTATTCTCTCTTCTGACCCTGGCAAACGAGGGAGCGAGCCAGCCCACTGCAGAGATATCAAGAAAGGTGCGTGGCTCACCGGAGCGGCCAAAGAGCAGGGAAGCACGTACCTGATTGCCGATATAAGAAAGCCCCACGCCGACCCCCTGGTAATCATAATTGCCGCCGGTGATCTCCGAGCCCACATAAGCATGATCAATCATTCCAATGCTGAACTCTCCACCATGCATTCCGCGCTCAAGAGCCCGATTCTGTGCGGCGATCTCCATAGGGATCAGCATCAGGAGCAGGGCCACCAATGAACCCCTGCGGACTTTCTCATGCATTGTTTGTCGCTTTTTGTCGTCGGGGTGATTGACGCTTCCGGGAAGTCTGGCCGTTATTGTTCCTGCGCGACTTTCGTCGATCCACGGTTTTGTTTGCCTGTTTGGGCTTTTTGGGTGAGGGTTGTTTTGATTGTGCTTTGATGCGGACCATCCGGGGGCTTAAATCCGTGATGTCATGCTCACTTGTGGCATCCAAAAACCTGAACTCGTCCGGGCGTAGCTGCTCGGCTTCAACCACCGTGATCCGGTGCTTATACTGGCGCTGCCATTGTGCCTTTTTGCTACGACGCCATGTGCCACGATTCACCCAGGCAGCTGTGAACGGATGCAGCTGCAAATGCAGGCTACCACCATCATGTTTTTTCAGCCACTTTTCGATTCTTTTTTCGATGGCCTCTGGATCCGGTGGGGGTGTCCTATTGATCCGTGATTTTTGTGCTAGCCGGTGTGTTGACGTCACGCTGACACGCTGACGCTCACGAGCAATTTGCACGATCCCCAGTTCGCTCATTGGAAGATTCTCCGCCTGTGACCGATCGGTACTCAATTCCTGCGTAAGCGCTTGATCTACTTTTGCTCGATTCTTCTCGTTCCGCAGATCAATAAAATCAATCACAATCAGGCCACTCAAGTCTCGTAGGCGTATTTGGCGCGCAATTACCTCCACGGCCTCAAGATTGACCTGCAATGCGAATTCTTCTGGATCATTTTTTGAACGGGTTCGCCCTGAATTCACATCAATCACATGCATCGCTTCTGTTGCCTCGATGATGAGTGATCCACCGGAGGGTAGACTGACTTGCGTATCGAAGACCTCATTGATCTGATCCTCAACCCCGGCCGCTGCGAAGACCGACTTGCGACCTTTATGTTGCTTGACCGCCTTGATCATGTGGGGGGCAACCGCCAGAATATACCCGCGAATGGCCCGATACATTCGATGATTATCCACCAGAATGCGAGAAAAGTCATCAGAGAATAAATCCCGGATAATGGAAGAGGCTAGATTCACATCTTCGTACAGTTTTATGGGCGGATTCGGGGATCCCTGTAATTTTTTTTCGACCTTTCCCCACCGATCCATGAGCAACTGAAGATCCAATTCCAGTGCTTCTTCATCCTTTCCTTCGGCAACGGTCCGGGCAATCAGACCAAACCCGGATGGACGGATTTTTTTCATGATAGAGCGCAAACGCTGACGCTCTTTTCGGTTGTCAATCCGCCGCGAGACAGCACTGTAATCTGCAAGTGGAATCAGCACAAGAAAACGTCCAGCCAGTGAGATGTCCGTGGAAAGCCGGGGGCTCTTACTGTGGTAGGGCTCCTTGGTAATCGTGACGAGAATCTTCTGTTTGGACTTCAGCAAGTTAGAGTCCCCCCAACGGCGTCGGGGTGGACCACTCTGAGGCGGCGTTTTTGCCTTTTTTGATGCCCAGACCTCCATGATTTTGGAGACTTGGGGTTTCGGATCTTCCACCAGAGCGAGTTGCTGCTCAAGGTTATCCGTGAGACCGGAGAAGTGCAAAAACCCATGCTGATCCTCTCCGATATCCACAAATGCCGCTCGAAGTCCCGAGCGGAATGCATCAATGCGACCCAGGAAAATGTCTCCTACGGTTCGCTCGTTATCTGGATTTTCTATGTAAAACTCCACCAACTTCCCTTTGTCCACGATCGCAACTCTCGTTTCCCTGGGCGTGGTGTCAATAATGATTTCTTTTGACATATAGGCTAATTTTGGACGCGCTTAGCATGACCCTCGGAGGTACGAATCTTGTCGTTCCTGCCAGCGAGGGAGACCACGGTCGGACTGCGGAAGGTATCGTAGCGCGCTGGCATTGATCGCGTGCCATAACGGCCCGTGATCAAGTTTCGGTATAATTAATTTGCTACGTTACGAAAATGCCCGCTAATTGATCCAATTTAGGCACATCATCAGAGTTGGAACGTTAAACTGTGAAATTTACTGGCCTGCTCTGCTTTCTATAATTTACCTCAAATGAATCCACCGATAATTCCTCCATCTGGCCAGGATCATCATGTAAAAGGGCTTGAGGGTGTCATCGCACTCAACTCGTCCATCTGTCACATTGATGGACGCAAAGGGACTTTGGTTTATCGAGGGTATGCAATTGAAGACCTCGCTGAGAACAGTACCTTTGAAGACGTGGCCTACCTCCTCTGGCACGGCCAACTTCCTGGAGAGACGGAACGAAACACGCTGAATGAACAGTTGGTTAGCCTTCGTCATGTACCGGAAGCGGTGCTGGACCTGCTTGGCCGGTTGCCCGCGGACTTTGATGCAATGGCTGCACTGCGGACCGGCATTTCCCTGCTCTCACATTACGATCCTGAGGCAAATGATGGCTCGAAAGAAGCCAACTATCGTAAAGCACTCCGTTTGACAGCACAAATCCCGGTTTTGATTGCTGCTCTGGTGCGCCATCGTCATGGGCAGCCTCCGATCCCCCCACGAACAACCGGCAGTACCGCTGAAAACTTCTTGTACATGCTTACTGGCGAGCAGCCAGGGGTTCGTGCCATCGAAGCCTTGGACGCCGCTCTGGTTCTGCACGCAGAACATGGACTGAATGCCTCAACCTTCGCTGCGCGCGTCATCGGAGCTACGCTCAGTGACATGTATTCTGCCGTCACCGGCGGCGTTGCAGCACTCAAGGGGGCGCTACATGGGGGTGCAAACACACGGGTCATGCTCATGCTGCTCGATCTCCATGAGAGTGGCGAAGATCCTGCTGAGTTCGTTCGCAGAAAACTTGCTGCCAAAGAGCGCATCATGGGATTTGGACATCGTGTTTACAAGACACTCGATCCGCGTGCAAATGTTTTGCGCCAAATGGTCACTGAACTGGGGCGTGAACGAGACTCCATGTACTGGGTGGATCTTTGTTCTGTCCTCACCCGGGTAATGGAAGAAGAAAAAGGGATCAACGCAAACGTAGATTTCTACAGTGGCCTCGTTTACCACCTCTTGGGGATTGAGCCAGAGTTTTACACGACCCTCTT
The DNA here is from genome assembly GCA_009838195.1 of Rhodothermaceae bacterium. NCBI lineage: Bacteria > Pseudomonadati > Rhodothermota > Rhodothermia > Rhodothermales > Rhodothermaceae > Rhodothermaceae bacterium. The sequence goes on from VXSC01000011.1 coordinate 117,474, forward strand.
TGTGATGGGGCGCATTACTGGTTGGACAGCACACCTCATGGAGCAATGGGAGGATAATCGATTGATTCGGCCGCGAGCAGCGTATACGGGTCCCATGGGACTCCGCCTCGGTGACGCGGCGGCAACCAATGCTACACCGTAAGAGTACAGGGCGCTTGTTCCGATCAGTCCTTCCAAAGCGATAACTTGTTCGCCATGAAATTGATGACTGCCCTCATGTCCCCGATTGGCCGCAAGGTCCTGACCGGAGCGACGGGGATTGGTCTGGTTGCGTTTGTGATTGCACACATGATCGGGAATCTTACCTATCTATCTCCCGATCCCAACGCATATAACGCCTATGCTTACAAGTTATTGAGCCTCGGGTGGATCTTCTACACAATTGAGATTTTATTGGCACTCTGTTTTCTTCTGCATGCTGTGGTTGGGATTGCCATTCAGGTGCGCCGCCGCAAAGCCCGTCCAGTCGGATACAAGCTCTATAAAAGTGCCGGCTCCCCTAGCCGCTCAGGATACAGTGCGCGCTCCATGATCTTCACGGGAATCATCCTGCTCGGATTCCTGATCCTGCACCTGAACTCATTCAAGTACGGGCCGGGCGAGGCTCAAGGCTATATTGCAACGCTGGAAGGGGGTGAGGTGGTACGTGATCTGCGCCGTTTGATGACGGAGAAGTTTCAGGAGCCACTCTATGCCTTTGGGTATCCGCTTGTGATGATTCTTCTCGGAATGCATATGCGACATGGTGTATGGAGTGCGCTTCAATCTCTGGGGATGATGAGTCGCCGACTGTCCCCATATCTGTATACGTTCGCTGCTGTGTTGGGAGTCCTCGTGGCCGTTGGATTCTTGTTTGTTCCGCTTTACATCTATTTCCTGGAGTAGATCAACGAAATGGTCATGCCTGAGTCAGAGCTATCACACAGTCCGCGTCTAAACGCAAAGGTGCCATCGGGGCGCCTTCAGGAAAAGTGGGATGCCTACAAAAATTCAGTCTCTCTGGTCAGCCCTGCCAACAAGCGTTCGCATCACATTCTCGTTGTGGGTTCTGGCTTGGCTGGGGCTTCCGCAGCAGCCACGCTCGCTGGACTGGGTTATCATGTGACCTGCTTCTGTATTCAGGACTCTGCACGTAGAGCCCACTCTATCGCAGCACAGGGTGGAATCAACGCTGCAAAGAACTATCCGAATGACGGGGATACCGTCTGGCGACTGTTTTATGATACTATCAAGGGTGGGGATTACCGCGCACGCGAAGCAAATGTATACCGGCTTGCCCAGGTTTCGAACAATATCATTGATCAAGCGGTCGCACAGGGAGTCCCATTTGCACGCGAATACGGTGGTGTACTCTCAAACCGCTCGTTCGGTGGTGCCCAGGTTTCGCGCACTTTTTATGCAAGAGGTCAGACCGGACAACAACTCCTGCTCGGCGCTTACCAGGCGCTGAGTCATCAGATTGCGGCAGGACGTGTCACAATGCTGCCACGCAGGGAGATGGTAGATCTGGTTGTGGCCAATGACCGTGCCCATGGAATTATCGCGCGCAACCTGATTACAGGTGAACTGGAGCGGTACGCAGGCGATGCAGTTCTACTTTGTACGGGTGGATATGGGAATGCCTACTATCTGTCCACGAATGCCAAGAACTCCAACGTCACTGCCGCCTGGCGCTGCTATAAGCGGGGGGCGTTTTTTGCGAATCCGTGCTATACCCAGATTCACCCTACTTGTATTCCGGTGTCAGGAGATTATCAGTCCAAGCTCACTCTGATGAGCGAGAGCCTTCGCAATGATGGTCGTGTATGGGTCCCGAAGGACCCGAAAGACACGCGTGCTCCGGAAATGATTCCCGAGGATGCCAGAGATTATTATCTGGAACGCCGTTATCCCAGTTTCGGTAATTTAGTCCCCCGCGATGTTGCCTCCCGTGCAGCAAAGAAGGAATGTGATGCCGGACGGGGAGTCGGTGACACCCGGCTCGCAGTCTACCTTGATTTTGCTGATTCCATTCGTCGCCGTGGAGAAGAGACCATCCGTGAACGTTACGGGAATCTGTTTGAGATGTATGAGCGCATCACAGGAGATGATCCGTACGAAACTCCAATGCGGATCTATCCCGCGGTCCATTACACGATGGGGGGGCTTTGGGTTGACTATGAGCTTCAGAGCACCGTTCCAGGGCTCTTTGTTCTTGGGGAGGCAAATTTCAGTGATCACGGTGCCAATCGCCTCGGGGCTAGTGCATTGATGCAAGGCTTGGCAGATGGATATTTTGTGGTCCCTTACACCCTTGGAGCCTACTTGGCAGGAACCCAACAGTCGGATCAGCTTCCTGTAACGAACGATGCCTTTGCTACTGTTGAGCAGGAGGCTGGTGTGCGCATTGACCGGATCCTCAAGAACAATGGAGATAAATCTCCGACCCAGTTCCACCGGGAGCTTGGTCGTCTGCTTTGGGATCATGTGGGAATGGCACGGGACCGTAGCGGACTGGAATCATCCGTCAATGCGATCGAAAACTTGGGGGAGGAATTTTGGGAACGTATCCAGGTTCCGGGTACTGCTGATCGGTACAATAAGAATCTGGAGTTTGCTGGGCGTGTGGCTGATTTTATTGAACTGGGATCGCTCATGGCACGAGATGCCCTTCGCCGCGAGGAATCTTGTGGAGGGCATTTTCGTGAAGAGTTCCAGACTCCTGAAGGAGAAGCTGAACGTAACGATGAAGATTTTGCTGACGTAGCAGCTTGGGAGCACACTGACGGTGATCCTGTATTGCATCTCGAGCAACTTTCCTTCGAGAACGTGCATCTATCTAAACGCAGCTATAAATAGTACCATGATTATCCACCTGCGTGTCTGGAGACAGGAAGGCCCCGAATCTCCAGGAAAGCTTGTAGACTACACGGTTCAAGAGGCCAGTGAGCATATGTCATTTCTGGAGCTCCTGGATGTCCTCAACGAACAGCTTCTTGCAAGCGGAGACGATCCTGTGGAGTTTGACAGTGACTGTCGGGAAGGGATCTGTGGATCATGTGGCCTGATGGTCGCTGGAATTGCACATGGACCACAAAAGCGAACTGCCATATGTCAATTGCACATGCGTAGCTTCAAGGACGGAGACACCATCACCGTAGAGCCCTTCCGTGCACATGCGTTCCCGGTAATTCGGGATCTCGTTGTTGATCGGAGTGCCTTTGATCGAATTATTGCAGCACACGGGTATGTTTCTGTCACGACGGGTTCCGCTCCCGATGCAAATGCAATCCCTGTTCCCAAGGATGCGGCGGAAGAGGCAATGGATTATGCAGCATGTATTGGCTGTGGTGCATGCGTTGCTGCATGCCCGAATGGGAGTGCTTCTCTGTTTACCGCAGCCAAGATCGCACATTTAGCTCAGCTTCCCCAGGGCCAGGTAGAGGCGTCCCAGCGCGTGATAGCAATGGTTGATCAAATGGATGCGGAGGGATTCGGGGACTGCTCGAATTATGCTGAATGCGAGGCAGTATGTCCAAAGGGCATTTCCATAGACGGGATCGCTAGTATGAGGCGGGCTTATATGAAAGGGGTCCTTTCGTAATAATTCTCCCCTTAACATTCATTCTTTAGCTCTGGAGCCAGGTTGTTAGTCGCACACCTTTGCATACTTCTGCTCTCGATTTATGCCATCGTAAAATCGAGTGATTCCCTCGTGGACATTGCCAGCGGGCTCGGAGGCAAGGCCCGTCTGAATGATTACTTCATCGGTAGTTTTCTCGTTGGAATTGGAACCTCCCTGCCAGAGCTTTTTACGTCCATCGCAGCAACTAATTCGGGTTCTCCACAACTGGTGGCTCCGACCGTCTTCGGTACGGTCATCGCCAACATAGGTGCGGGGTTTGGTCTGGGTGTTTTGGCACTCTTCTTTTTCGTACGAGGTGATGGTCGATTCCGCCTGTTCACTAAATCTCATGCACTATCTGACGGGTATCTGAATTTCGATAGCATCAATGCCAGCCCCGTCATTTTTGCAACCGGGTCTGTAGTGCTGACCTTCCTACTGTGCCTGGACGGTGTTTTTGACCGTTTTGATGCGGGCCTCTTTCTCCTTCTTTATGCTGGCTTCATCTTTACTGAGTTCTATCGAAGCCGCTTTCAGAAACCTGCTGCCGATCCCCATCCCACTCGAACGGAAATAATTCTATCCCGAGTTGAGAAGGATCGGCACCAAAGAGCTGCTATTTGGCGGATTTCCCCGTCTCTAGCCGCAATCGTTGTTGTCTTCGCAGTTCCTGGGGTCTGGCAAGAATTGGGCACGATCGCATCAGGAAACTTTGTCTTCTACTTTTTTGTCGTGGGGCTATTTTTGATTCTGGGGTTTCAATTCTGGAATTATCGTCCAGAATTAACGCGTACGGGAGGGCCTGAAAAAACGAATGTGGAAAACTTGCCGGCTTGGGCTGGGATTCTTCTCTTGGGCTCAGTCATACTTTTGCTATACTTCAGCGGCGTAATTGTTGTGGGTTCTCTCGTCAAAATTGCCGATGACTTACAGATCAACTCGGGTGCGTTGGCTGCGAGTGCATTGGCTATTGGCACTTCTCTTCCTGACATTGTAGTCGCGCTCAATGTTGTCCGCCGCAGCCGGCATAAACTCCTAGTCGGTCATATCTTCCAATCAAACATCTTCGACGCATTTCTGATTATGGGAGTTTGTGGTCTGATTGTACCACTTCCAGAGGTTGCAACGGGTTCGTCAAATATCTCAATTATTGCCGCAACTCTGCTCACCTTTCCTCTCTTGTGGACGTTGCGGTCGAAAAAACTTACCCTGTTGGGCGGGCTAGGACTATTTCTTGGCTTTCTATTTTTCGTTTGGCGACTCTACTGGTAACCAAACTGGTATCGGTGATTTTACGTAAGAATCAGGGCTCCGCTTCTTATTGATGCCGATCCACAAGACTAGACATGTCCAGTGGAGCATAGAATATCCCCAGGAAATCTCTTCGATTCAGCTGTCTAAATCCTACAGGGCAGAGATTTATCCAGAACATCCATGAAATATCGAACTAGCGGCGACTCTAAGCACTGGCAAAAAATATCCACTGACACACTACAAATCATTTCTTCCCCGTTGTACATCAGTAACATACGCTTGAGATAATGGTGGACTGAGTATTTCCGGAAGCAACCACGGTGGCGGCAGGTTCATTGCCATACATTCCCCCCTACAGCGCGCAGGCATCATCATTCCAAATACTCAAGTTTGTACTTTCTCAAAAAGTCCGTTGAATCTGTCGTCGTTACGGCATATGCAAACCCCTTTCTATCCATGTAGACCAAGCGTGTATAAGGCGGCATTTTGAACACTCCCTTCTCTTCTCCCGCGAGGGTCATCACGTACACTGATCTTCTAACAGGCATCTCTTCTATCTCTCCTCCATGTTCTAGAAGCAGATTCCCTGCGTGATCCAACACTGCACCTGTAAATATCATTCCTCCGGGCACGTAGCTAATGGACTCGATCATGTGATCCGGCAAGGGAATTTGTCCCTCTAGATCTATAAAGCCCCCCTCGTATCGCAGAGGTAGATCAGCAACTGATAGTCGGTTCAAAACATTCCCAGACAGGTCGTAGACATCAATTCGATTTACCGCTTGAAAAACAACAACAATCCTTCCCAGAGGCCCCACAAGCAAAATGAACTGGTTCTCCGTATTGTACTTATGCATGTCTCTGAGTTCAAACATGCTTGATATCTCACCATTAAGTGCGTACGCACCTATATAACTTTTGAGCGTTGTTACGTCGGCTAAATCAACAGTTCCATAGTATAGTAGCTGGTTTGGGGCAGGATCTATGTTACTTGCCAAAGTGATTTGGGCCGATCCAGTGTAGTTGAGGTCAAGGTCAAAGAATCGTACGGCTCCAGTTCCTACTTGGTCTGTGGCAACTAGAGTACTATCTAACAACGCGATGGAGTGCGGGCCACTGACAAATTCTCCAGGAGCCACCCCCTGGTGTCCAACTCGACTGATCAACTGCCCGTGTGAATCGTATTTACTGATCGAAAAATCTCGGTGGTCTGCAACATAGATATTCCCGTCTTGCCCCACGGCGATATCCGCAATATCGAAAAATCCCCCTATGGACAAAACTTCCTGGAGTTCAATAGGCTGAGCACTACTTACTGAGCTTAGCCCACATGACATTGCAATCCATGATAGAATTACTATCAGGTACCGGTTACGGGCACACGCATTATCGCATGGCTCAAGCAAACCAACCCGTGAGGAAGTCAGCATGAATCGTAGTGGCATTCTCCTTGTCTAGGTCCGCATGCCTAAGCTGAAGCCCGTTTAACCACACCTTTTCTGATTAATCCAAACTGTGGAAACACGAGCAGAAAAGCATTGACCGAAACCTTTCAGTAAAGGTAGACTCGAAGAACTAGCATAGTGAAGCCACTATTCTAACCCATACAAGTCTTCCACACAGTCTATGAATCCTTGTGGACATATCTTGAGAAGAAACAAGACAGTCATTTCTGCGGAGGAACGGCCACTTTCATAAGCATCTATGGCAGTCTCCATACAATTCATCATAAGATCAAAACACTGGTCCGTTTTAAGGCATTCGCAATTGCCGGAATTTTTGGACGGGACTGTGCTTGCTTCGGGGATTTCTGCTTTGGCCACTACTGTCAGGAAGGTATTCTCGATAGGGATTATGCTTGGATCGGGGATTTCTGCTTTGGATGCTACCGTCAGGAAGGAGAGTAGCATTGCAACAGATAGCATTTTTGCTGTGTGCTTTGTGGTCTGAAGGATTCGGTTGGTCATTGTACTACAAATGGATGTTGGTTGATATTGTTCAGTTCCTGCTTCCAAAATCAAATGCTGGTAACTAGAGCCTCTTGCAAAACTCCAAAATCTGAAATCAGGGGGAGGCTCTTTACCATTTATGCGCATAAAAAGGTGGCATAACTTGATTTGAATCATTTCAATTATTATAGATCCGCCCTGTGTGCGACGAATTGGGACCCCATGAGGTCGATTGATTTGACCTTCCATACGAGTTGATAGCAGCACGGCACTCGCCTTGTGAACGTTCTCCCGCCAGCAGGTCATAATGGACAGATTTTTAAGTCTTGTGAAATATAGTAATATTTCGAATACTTTTCCGTCAATTACATTCTTTCACTGTTAAATCACGGATAATATTGGTTGCATTTCTGTTAATTTGCGATGAATTTATTTCTTAGGGCCAGAGCATTGAACCATCACAATCGCTTTATCAGCCAGCGCACGACGTGAGATTCAGATCCTTATTTAAAACAAATCGAGATATGGGCGAATGAATAAATCCAAGGGAACTGCGGCAAGGCGGGCGATTGAACCTCCCTCTTCATCTTATTCAAGATGTCTCGACCGGGTACTCTATTGTGCTGATCAAGAAGTTAAAGATCTGCTGAGGTCGAACATGGATCCATGAGCCTCACTCGAAATTCTGTGTTCTGGTGCTAGGTGATCCGGTTTACTGGGTCATCCGTAGGAGTTGATCCACGGCAAGTACCGCCACACCGAACATTAGATGCACATGACCTTCTGATAACTACGTACCCTGATTCACCAATCAGAACCAGAGTCCTCAAAAGACCAAATGTGTAAAAAGTCCTAGATCTAGGATTTTTGCAAGAGGCTCACTGGCCTGAGACTCTCGAGTCAATTCACCGATCATCGCTACCTACCTGCAAGCGATCTTGATGTAGCGCAAGTATACAAAATGCTCTGATATTGAAACCGACTCATAGAGGGACGTTCTGCGGGGTTTGATGAATTTTCTGCTGGGAATTCAGGATCGCTCCCGCGGTTCAAAGAAAGCATAGACATTCCCAATCATTCCGGCCAAGATCGGATTTCTTCCGTCGGACCGTATTATCGTTGTCTCGTACTTCAGTGGTATAATTGCTGTGGTCTCATCCGTCATGATTTCCGAAGATCTACAGATCAACTCGGGGAGCGTTGGCTGCGAGTGCACTGGCAATCGGCACCTCTCTTCCTGATATTGTGGTCGCACTCAATGTTGTCCGTCGCGGCCGGCATAAACTCCTAGTCGGTCATATCTTCCAATCAAACATCTTCGACGCATTTCTGATTATGGGAGTTTGTGGTCTGATTGTACCACTTCCAGAGGTTGCAACGGGTTCGTCAAATATCTCAATTATTGCCGCAACTCTGCTCACCTTTCCTCTCTTGTGGACGTTGCGGTCGAAAAAACTTACCCTGTTGGGCGGGCTAGGACTATTTCTCGGCTTTCTCTTTTTCGTTTGGCGGCTCTACTGGTAACCGGGCCGATCGAAGCAACCGTATTGAGTAGATATGTTGGCTGGCCGAGGAGTCGTGATACAGCAATTTTAACTTATGTCGTCTCCCGAATCCCAACTCGGCTAAACCGCACTCTTAATTTTGTAGTTTCGCGCCGCGATTCACCACTCAACTCCCCACACAACAATGGTGGAATCTGTTGCCTGATAGATCCTTCCATTCTGGTAAATGGTGTAGTAGCGATCCTGTTCAGGTGGAAACATGGAATGTTGGTATTCTCCAGTCCTTACATCATAAACATCAATCACTATAGTTTTATCTGGAGCCTCGGATGGGCCAACTCCTAATACAAAAAGCTTGTCGTTTTCTACAGTATTACTGCTAGTATGAAAATATCGGCCAACATTACGACGGCCTTGCATTCCTCCACGCATGACCGTTTCCATCTCTGGTTCTTCAAATTCATCCTCGTATCCTATTGTTGTTCTGGCATAAACGAGTGTGCCATTTGGTTCGTACTGCAGGATTAAAGGATACTGGTGAAATACACAGAGTACGTTCTCGTTATATGTTAGAATAGTGCCCCCTAATCCCATGAATCCTTCTTTTCCTTCGTCCACAAGACTCGAAGAAGAGATGATTTCAAATACGTCGCCATCAAGTCTGGACTCAAGTAGCGTAGAACCGTTCGCGAACTTTACGTATTCTCGCCCCGTGGCGGTAATCTGATACCCAAATGGTTGATCTTTTTCTTTTTTCTCTTGCAAAACATTACCATCAATCGAAAAAGAAACGGTCTTTCGACCATAAGTATCCACCACATAAACTATCGAATCACCTGTTATGCCAAAGTCAGTGACATTAAGTAGTTCTCCCGGACCTTCCCCACCACCTTCGTTTCCGTAAGAGACAAGGTGTTCTCCAGATGGGGAGAATTTTAGAACCTTATTGAAATCGTCCAATGCGTAGAGATTCCCCCGCCTGTCGACGGACACGGGAACTGGGCGATAGAGAAAAATATCCGTCGCATCCGGTACCGTGAACAACTTCTCATAGGAAACTTCAAGGAATTTCCTCTCTGAGACGCTTTGTTCTGATAGTCTGTCCAGATATAATTGTCCGAAACGAACCGGGGTGTCTCCCTCTTCCGTCTGACAGGAAACCAGCAACAGGATTATCCCCAACCCTACTCCAAAGAATAACTTGCGCATATGTAGTGTTTTTGGACGAGATTCTACCGCGATTTATGTGGATTGATCAATTTGGATTCCGACCAGATATAGAGGATTGGTGGGATTGGTCTTTGGGAACTATTCCCTAATTTAACCCCCGGCCATTCACTGCTCGCGGTAACCTCAGGTACACCAATGACTCTCAACGAGGTCATTTCGGCTTCTGCTTCTCGGATTGAGAAAGTATCCGACTTCTTCGGAAAGATGACCTGGTATTGCACCCTCCTCATGGTCATCTCGGGTGCCTACAACGCGATCGTGCGCTCGCTGGCCGGCTGGGCACACATCAATCCGTCAGATGCTAGCACGTTTAAAAGAGTCCTGCACTGGGTCGGTGAAGTCGCAAGGCAGGGAAGCTCGAATACTTTTATTGAAATTCAGTGGTATTTCTTCAGCCTGATCTTCCTAATGGGGGCCGCCCATGCACTGAAGGCCGGTGCGCATGTGCGGGTTGACATATTCTATAATCGCCTCTCCAGGCGTGCTAAAGCCTGGACCAATGTATTGGGCACGTTGATCTTTCTCCTCCCCTTCTGTGCACTAATGATCGGAACTTCGTGGCCAGCCGTGACGGATTCCTGGACCCGACTGGAAGGATCTCCCGATCCTGGTGGATTACCTCGTTACCCGCTACTGACGATCATCCCCCTTGCGTTTATACTGTTGATGGCACAAGGGCTAGCCTTTGCTGCACGCGAAGCTTTACACCTGTTGCACCCCCCTGAACTGAACCATCAAATCAAGGAAAATGGGATTTGAATGGCTGGCACCGCTCATGTTTGCGGTAGCATTGATTCTGATTTTCTCGGGCTATCCAGTCGCCTTTGCTCTTGGAGGTGTATCTCTCATTTTTGCCGTAATCGGGGTCAGCATCGGCTACTTTGACTGGCATTTGATGCTGGCATTGCCGGATCGATTATTTGGCATCATGTCAAATTACACGCTTTTGGCTGTCCCCTTTTTCATCTTCATGGGAACGATGCTGGAAAAGAGTCATCTTGCACGAGATCTATTGCATACAATTGGTCTGCTCTTTGGTCCTGTGCGTGGGGGGCTGGCATTCGCAGTCATATTCGTGGGGGTACTCCTTGCCGCTGCAACGGGCATTGTTGGTGCGAGCGTGGTTGCCATGGGCATGATTGCTCTTCCCGTCATGCTCAATAACGGGTATTCGAAAGAGCTCTCCGTCGGTGTGATTACAGCAACGGGAACGCTGGGGCAAATCATTCCTCCCAGCGTCGTCCTGGTCGTTCTTGCCGATCAACTGGGAGTCTCTGTTGGTGATCTCTTTATTGGAGCCCTGGTTCCTGGTGTCCTCCTCGCATTGCTTTATGCGTTGTACGCAACAGGAGTTGCTCTGATAAAACCGTCTGCAGCACCCGCAATCCCGAAGACGGTACGCGAACTGGAGCACGGAGAGCTGCTACGAAAAATTTTCCTGGTCATGCTCCCGCCCCTGCTACTCATCTTTGTTGTGCTAGGGAGTATTTTTGCCGGGATCGCAACTCCCACGGAGTCCGGTGCTTTAGGGGCTGTTGGTGCAATTATTCTGGCAGCACTCAATGGCCGTCTGAACAAAAAGGCCTTGATGCAGACTATGGAAGAGACAGCAAAACTCACCGCAATGGTGATGATGCTTTTGATTGCTTCAACCGCATTCGCGCTCATCTTTAGAGGACTTGACGGCGGAATCTGGATTGAGGATCTTCTGATTAATCTTCCCGGAGGAGTCATTGGATTCCTTCTTCTTGCCAATCTCGCCATCTTTATTCTGGGATTCTTTATTGATTTCTTTGAGATTGCGTTCATCATCATTCCACTGATGGTACTGCCTGCTGCTCATCTGTTGAGCCCGATGCTTGGCGTACCCGAAAGCACGGCCTTGGTCTGGTTTGGTGTCATGGTCGGCATGAACCTGCAGACCTCTTTCCTAACACCACCGTTCGGGTTCGCGCTCTTCTATCTTCGGGGTGTCGCACCACTCGAAATGAAGACCGAAGCAATTTACCGGGGAGCAGTTCCCTTCATCGGAATCCAGGTGCTGGGACTGATTCTGCTGATCCTGTTCCCCGACTTGGTTCTGTGGGCACTCTGACCCGCTTATACGCCAGCTTCTCCGTGGCTATTCATGTATGAAAGCATCTCGTATTCCGCGGTGTGAATCCACTCATCGGAATCATGGCGCCAAGCAAGGAAAGAATCGTGTACACGTGCAAACCCCGGGTCTTCTCGCTCGTCCTGCAGAAGATCCTGCGAAACGGTGTACGCCGCATCCATGACATCTCTGGGAAACGAGCGCAATTCTATATCAGAGTTTACAATCCGCCGAAAGGCAGGTGGGTTCAGGGCATCGTACCTTGCAAGCATATACTGATTCGCTTCGGCCATCGCGACCTCCAGAGCCGCCTGGTATGCTGATGGAAGCTCCTGCATTGACTGTTGGTTGACAAAGAAAGAAAGGTTTGCAGATGGCTCCCACCACCCTGGATAGTAGTAATAGCTTGCCACCTGATTAAATCCGAGCTTTTCATCATCGTAGGGACCAACCCATTCCGCAGCATCAATCGCACCGCGCTCGAGTGCAGGATAGATTTCCCCTCCGGGAATCTGCTGCACAGTTACTCCCAACTGATCCATCACCCGCCCGCCCAGACCGGGGATCCGCATGGAAAGTCCGCTTAAGTCCAGTAGACTGTTGATCTCCCGATTAAACCACCCACCCATCTGTGCTCCGGTGTTCCCTCCTGGATAATTCAGAACTCCATAATCTGCGAACAACTCTCTGAGAATCTCCTGCCCACCACCTTCATAAACCCAGCTATTGTATTGGCGAGCCGTCAAACCGAAAGGAATCGTGGTTTCAAAAGCAAATGCCGGATTCTTACCGATATAGTAATATCCAGCCGAGTGTCCCATTTGTACAGTACCCTTCTGCACAGAATCAAGGACTTCAAACGCAGGGACGACCTCTCCGGCAGGATAAACACGAATGGTAAATCTTCCATCGGTCAACTGACTGACACGGTTACTCATTACTTCAGCGGCACCGTAAATCGTATCCAGAGAACGGGCAAAACTAGATGCAAGTCGCCATCGAAGGGTTGGGGTACTTGATTGAACAGCGGGAGAGTCGGCACTCTGGGTGCCGCATCCAGCGAGAACCGTCCCTGCTGCAGCACCAAGAGCAGTGGATCTGATAAAATGTCTACGTTTCATGGTTATCCGCGTGGTCGAAGAGGTCGCATGACGACCTCGGAAATCAAATAATTGTCCGGCGATTGAAGGACGTGAATCACAGTGGACGCAATATCCTCCGGTTGCATGGGGTTCGGCGCACCTGAAGAGCCTGCAACACGACCAAATTCCGTCGCTACACTGCCCGGGCAGATAGAGGTGACTTTGATGCCATCGCCGCGCAGTTCTTTCATCGTTGCCTCACTAAAGCCACGGAGGCCGAATTTTGTCGCATTGTATGCACTCAAATTTGCGTTTCCAACCAAGCCGGCAACCGATGCAATATTAACAATATGCCCTCCAAATCCTGTCTGCTGATTCTGTGCCTTCATGAGTGGAACTGCCGCACGTGTACAAAGATACACGCCCGTCAAGTTCGTATCCATTTGAATCGTCCAATCCTCTTGCGACTGGACATCAATCGGTGCAAAACGTCCAAGTCCTGCATTATTGATTAGAATATCTACACGATCCAACCCTGAAAACGCATCTCTCACCGAGGCTTCATCCGTCACATCACATTCGACAGGCCTGAATTCTGAACCTATTTCTGCCTCCAGCGATTTCAGACGGTTCAACCTGCGTGCAAGTCCATACACTCTACTGCCTTGACTCCCCAGATGCCGGGCGAACTCGCTTCCGAGTCCACTGCTGGCACCGGTCACAACGGCGATTTTATTACGTAGATTCATGCGTTCTTTCTGTGGTAGCGTTTACCTTGAACCCCAGCTATATTCACCTGTTCGTGTGGAATGGATGACTCTCCAATGAAAGCGGATATTGCTCCCCACCTTGCTTGGACCAGTGACCACCCCCTCGGCTATGAAGTGGAGCGGGCAGAGGGACCGTTCCTGTTTCTGACGAACGGACGCCGACTGATTGACTTCATCAGCGGGATTGCCGTCTCTTCCCTGGGACATCGACACCCGAAGGTCTTGGAGGCCATTCGAGACCAACTTAAAAAACATCTCCATGTCATGGTTTATGGCGAGTTGATCCAAGCACCACAAGTACAGTTTTCCAATCAACTCGCTGATATACTTCCACCCTCGCTTGACTGCGTCTACTTCACCATGTCGGGAACCGAGGCGAACGAAGGAGCCCTCAAACTGGCCAAGAAGTATACTGGCCGCAGTCGGATGGTTGCCTTTGAACAATCATATCACGGTGACTCTCATGGCTCATTGAGCGTTACTGGACGGAATATTTACCAAGACCCATTTCGACCCTTGCTTCCAGGAATCACCTTCCTGCCCTTTGGGGACTTTGAAGCCCTGACTGCAATTGATGATCAGGTTGCGTGCGTAATTGCGGAACCGATCCAGGGCGAAGGTGGAATGCGAGTCCCTCCACCAGGCTGGTTCAAAGCCTTGCGCTCCAGATGCAGTGATGTGGAAGCCCTCTTGATTCTGGACGAAATCCAGACCGGTTTTGGCCGGACTGGTCATCTATTTGCGTTTGAGCATGAAGAGATTGTGCCAGATATTCTGACCCTGGCCAAAGCAATGGGAGGGGGAATGCCACTGGGTGCTTTCGTCTCCAGTGCTGAAATAATGGACTCGCTTAGACGCGATCCACCACTCAGCCATGTGACGACCTTTGGTGGTCATCCGGTATCGTGCGCAGCTGCCAGCGCCGCGCTACAGGTGATGCTGGATGAAAAACTGGCGGAGCGTGCAGTATGGGTGGGCAAGCGGATACGGTCTAAACTCAGGGATGCGCCCATGGCAAATCTGCGTGGTACAGGGGCCATGCTTGGTTTGGATCTGCCAAGTTCGTCAATCGCTGAACAGGTCGTGAAAACCTGTATGAATCATGGAGTGCTTCTGGGCTGGACACTCCACTCTGGGACCGTCATCCGACTCGCTCCCCCTCTCAATATCCCCGAAGAAGTCCTAGACGAGGCCTTGGACGTGATCTCCAGTGCACTTGGCCAGGCACACGCCGAACGTAGCGCATAGACGGTTGACAACAAGGTTGTGACCCAGGCAGTACTCAACGCGCTGGCCAATACCCTCCTGTGGTCAATCAGATCCTGTTACAACCTCAGTAATCTCGTACGGCTGGTTTTCCTTCATGCGCCCGCGCAAAATGAGATCCCCCAAAAATCCTGTGCACATGAACTGAACCCCCACCATAATGAGCAATACACCGAGCAAAAGGGAAGGGCGATCACCCACTGGGTTATCGTAAACAAACTTATCAACCGTGATCCATAAACTGATTACAAAGCCCCCCAGAAAGGCCAACAACCCCATCGACCCGAAAAAATGCATGGGACGGGCACCAAAACGGGTCAGAAACATCACCGTCATGAGATCCAAGCAGCCTCGGACATAACGCTCAAACCCGAATTTTGACCGTCCATGCTGGCGGCTCCGATGATTTACCCGCTGCTCACTAATCTGGGTGAAGCCCTCCCATTTGGCCAACAGTGGCATGTACCGGTGCATCTCCCCGTAGATCTTCATTGATTTGACGACTTCAAGCCGGTATGCTTTCAGGCCACAATTAAAGTCATGCAGCGCAATCCCTGACACAATCCGGGTGACAAGGTTGAAGAAGCGACTGGGGAGGGTTTTGGTCCAAGGGTCTTTTCGAACTTTTTTCCAACCACTAACCAGATCCTGTCCTGCGTCCACCGCGGCTACCAGTGATGGGATTTCGCTCGGATCGTCCTGCAGGTCCGCATCCATTGTGATCACAACGCGTGCGCTCACATACTCAAACCCGGCTGCAAGTGCCGCACTTTTTCCATAGTTGCGTCGGAGCTGAATCCCATTGAAGCGTTTGTCCGCATCGCACTGACGAAGGATTTCAGTCCAGGAATCGTCACCGGAGCCGTCGTCTATTAACCAGACCTCAAAGGTCAATCCGGCCTCTTCACAACTGAACCGGATCTCATTGGCGAGAGATGCAATGGAGGCAGTCTCTTCATAGACAGGAACAACAATGCCGACATCCAACATGGGCGACTATACATCCAGTGTAGCGTAGCGTGCATTGCGCTCAATGAACCGGCGGCGGGGCTCTACCTGGTCTCCCATCAGCGTCGAGAAAATCCGATCAGCATGTACTGCATCCTCAATCGTCACACGCTTCAACTGGCGCATTTTGGGATCCATGGTTGTGTCCCAGAGCTGTCTTGGATTCATTTCCCCGAGTCCCTTGTAGCGTTGGATGACCACTTTACCGCTGCCATTTTCCTGCATCTGCTCTACCGCTTTACGGAGGGCCTCGTCGGACCAGCAGTATTCCTCCTTTTTCCCCTGCTTCGCTTTGTAGAGCGGTGGCAGTGCAATAAAAACCCGTCCACTCTCAATCAGAGGACAAAGATGGCGATAGAAGAAGGTTAAAAGAAGCGTCCGAATATGCGCACCATCTATATCTGCATCTGTCATGAGCAGGATCTTGTGGTAACGTAGCTTCTCAAGGTCAAAATCCTCTTCGGAGACTGCAATCCCCGTTCCCAGGGCCGTGATAATATTTCGGATCTCCTCGTTCTCCAACACTCGATCCAACCGGGCCTTTTCAACATTGAGAATCTTGCCTCTCAGTGGCAGGATTGCCTGGAAGTGCCGATCACGCGCCTGTTTGGCGGAGCCACCTGCTGAATCCCCCTCTACCAAATAGAGCTCACCTTCTTCCGGCTTCCGCGAAGAGCAGTCAGCGAGCTTTCCTGGCAGTCCGCCAGAAGCGAATGCGTTTTTTCGCTGAACCAATGCACGGGCCTGCCGGGCCGCTTGCCGGGCCGTGGCTGCGATCACCACTTTGTCTACGATCAACTTCAACTCCTTGGGGTGATCTTCCAGCCAGTGATCCAACTTTTCGCCTACAACACTCTGCACCTGCCCCATTACCTCAGAGTTGCCCAGTTTCGTCTTCGTTTGTCCTTCGAACTGCGGATCAGCCACTTTTACAGAAAGCACTGCCGTAAGCCCCTCACGAAAATCATCTCCCGTCAGGTCGCCCTTAAAATTCTTGAACAGATTGTTCCGCTCAGCGCTGCTCTTCAGTGTTCGGGTCAATGCCGTCCTGAATCCCGAAATGTGCGTGCCCCCTTCATGCGTATGGATGTTGTTTACAAATGACAGCACATTCGAGGAAAATCCCGAGTTATAGCGCATGGCAATTTCAACGGTCCCCGCATCATCCCGAAAGCAGATGACCTCATTATGAATCGGTGTACGTGACTCATCCAAGTATTCTACGAACTCCCGCAGGCCTCCCTCAAAGTAGTACTCTTCACGATCCTGTCGACCTGGACGAAGATCCTCTAGGTTGATTTTTACTTTGGCATTCAGGTATGCAAGCTCACGAAGACGCTTACTGATCGTATCAAACCGAAAATCACAATCAAGAAAAATGCTCTTATCTGGCCAGAACCGTATTCTGGTCCCCGTGGTCTCGTCAGACTTCATGGGGCGAACCTTTTTCATGTCAGCGACTGGCTGACCGCACTCATAGGACTGCTCCCACAGGTATCCATCTCTGTATACACTTGCCTGTAAACGATGCGAGAGTGCATTCACACAGGAAAGTCCAACACCATGAAGTCCCCCGGACACTTTGTAGGTCTTGTCATCGAATTTGCCGCCGGCATGCAGCACCGTCATCACGACTTCCAGTGCTGGCCTTTGCTGCTCCGGGTGCATCCCGACCGGGATTCCCCGGCCATTATCCCTGACTTCAATTGATCCATCCTTGCAGATACGAACCTCTATATGATCGCAGTGCCCCACCAGTGCTTCATCGATCGCATTGTCAACGACTTCATAAACCAGGTGATGAAGTCCGCGGAGATTGACATCCCCGATATACATGGCGGGGCGCTTACGCACCGCCTCCAAGCCGTCAAGGACCTGGATATTTCCAGCACTATATTCTGATTTCTTCATGGATACCCTAATGGGGCTTCCTTTACTGTCAGCCCCTACCGTTGTCTGTTGGATACAGGCAGCAACTCGCGATCATTGAACAAAATTGGAGGACGCGAGAGACAAGTCTAATCCGATTGCACAAGCATTAATTTTTGGAATCAAATCCACCGAACGGTAACATCGGATTTCTACTGCGTAATGGGCCAGCACATCTAAATAAAGGGATGGATGCAATCCACCGTACCGGCAACACGGAAGTAACTATTCCGCGCTGCATTTGTTCCTCAGAGGTGCTCTCTTCGACTTCTCAAAAATCCCCCGTAAAGTCATTGTTTGAAGCCCCGCAACCCTGATATATCTTTTCTAGAAACTGCACTGTTATCAGGCCTCCCCGGGGAGCCGCTTCAATCCTCTGTGGGGTGCAAGCAGGCGCATAAGCTCGTCCGACTTGTCATTTGTAATACGGAAACGCACATGAAGCGCCTCTTCGCTAGCGAGCTCCCCATTGCTGCTCACCTGGACCAGTTCCTGACCGAGCACCTCGCCTAGTCGCCGAATCTCTGCCAAAGTGCGACCATCGGTGACCGGGATCAAGGCGGAGTCCTCAACCTGTGTTCCCCGAACCATGTCTTCAACACGACTGGTCAGGGTATTCAGGCCGATTCCGCGTAAAGCAGCGATCGGGATTGCTTCCGGGTAATCACGTTTCAAAGCAGGCAAGATTTCCGAGGGCGCTTCCAGCGCATCAATCTTGTTAAAAACCAGCAGGGTAGGGATCTCCAGAGCACCGATTTCCTGCAGCGTCTGGCGCACAACTGTCATCTGATTTTCAAAACCTGGATGTGCAGTACTGACCACATGAAGCAACACATCACTTTGGCGCACTTCGTCAAGTGTGCTCTTGAAGCTCTCAATCAGTTTGTGTGGCAGTTTACGGATGAATCCAACGGTATCCGAGAGCAATACTGTTGTTGAACTGGAGAGTGGCCACTGACGCGTGGTTGCATCCAGGGTTGCAAAAAGCCGATCCTCTGCGAAGACTCCACTCTGAGAAAGGGCGTTCATCAGGGTGGATTTTCCTGCATTCGTGTAGCCTACAAGAGCGATTCTGCAATATTTTGCTCTTCGTCTTCTTTGCGTTCTGCGCTGCTGATCTATTCGCTTCAGGCGTTCGCGGAGCGTCGCCATACGCTGCCCGATCAGTCTGCGGTCCGTTTCAATCTGGGTCTCTCCAGGGCCTCGTGTCCCGATCCCTCCCTGTTGCCTTGAGAGGTGTGTCCACTGCCTTGTCAACCGTGTACGCAGATAATCCAGTTGTGCCAGTTCGACTTGGGTTTTAGCTATTGCCGTTTTTGCACGCTTTGCAAAAATATCCAAAATGAGTTGGGGTCGGTCAATGAGCTTACAACCAATTAACCGCTCGAGGTTTCGGACCTGGTTTGGGCTCAACTCATCATCAAACAATACGGTATTGATTTTTTCGTTTTGCACGATCTCTGCAATCTCTTCGACTTTTCCCGAGCCGATATAGGTCGCTGGATTCGGTCTTTGCAGGACCTGCTTCACGCGACCAGCTACGGATGCGCCAGCCGTTTCCGCCAATTGTGCCAACTCATCAAGAGAGTCGTCCCCACTGCCTTTTGCGTACACCGCGCCTACCAGTAGGACCGTCTCCTTATGCGGCTCACCCGTAATGTGTAGTTTTCGTCCCATACTTTAACGGCTCCTCCAACGTGAAGCAAGGATCATTTCTGCTGCCAGAAGAAGAAGCGCCAGCACCAAAAAGTGACGCCAGAGCTCTACGCCTACGCGTGCCTGCCTCATCGCACCGTCGTCCTGGGAATCCGCCTCCAGGATATCAACTGGAGCATCCAGCGCTTCTTCAAGCAGGCCGCCAGCTTCCTCCGGAACTGCATAAGATAAACGGGATTCCCTAGGATCAAGTCCAACACTGACAAGCCGTACAGGACGATTTTCCATCCGTACCTGCGTGATTCCCGGTGAATCCGCTTCGAATTCAATCAGGCTTGCACCAAAGACTTGGCGCTCTGTCGGCATTTGTTCGGTTCCATCGGGCATTTCCAGTGTGATTTGTCCCTGTACCGCAGCGACCCTGATCGTAGCCTGTTCACCAACCAGGACTTCTTCACCCTGGACGGATCCCCCGGCGGAGAGATAATGTGCTGCCCGGTACATCAGTGGAACAAATAAACCGCGGACCGGCAAATCACTCCATGACAACTCCGGCGCGACTGCCAGGAAGAGTATATGACCATTCTTGTACTGGATTTCCTGTAAAAACGGGGTCTGACCCAGAAGCGTGATCAAGGTCTGCTCTACGGCGGCTCCTGGCACGTATCGTGCAGCGCGGTGAACACGCACCGCTTCTAATCTCTGGGTACGCTCTGAAGCCGTAAAGACCCCCTCGAACAGTGGATGCTCAAAATCTGCCGATTCAATGGAAGTCTCCTGCTCCTCAATCGCTACATGCCCTGCATCGAACGTCTCCATAAGAATATTCACCGGAGCCGGATCTGCACCTGGGAAAATCAGCAATCCTCCTCCATCTTGAACATACTGATCAAGCCTACTAACTTCCCCACTACTCAGCTCACCCGGTCCGATCAGAAAGATTGCTGAATACTGGCTCAGGGGTGCAGCCGCCAATCCACGCTGTGGGATTTTCGTTGTCTGCAGTCCACCGGATTCATTCTGCAGAGAAAGAGCCAGTTCCACATGACTTGTCTGCGCCTGACGCCCATGTACCACCAGGATATCCCTTCGCTCCGGCACATCGAGAGTGAAATACCGCTGATTATCCTCTGCTAACCCATCATCCTCTGTCACCACGTAACCCGCAATCCATCCTCGCGTCTCTGCTGCTCCTCGAAGCGATACACGGACCGGCACCTCAGGTGCAAGCGCAACGCTGGTTTGCGCAACCCGATTATCTTCCAGATACAAACTCACGGCGTAATCATCGATTGGCGAGACTCCGTGATTGATCACGGTCGCCTCAACCGCAACCGGTGTGCCCGGATCCACAATTCGGCTGACTACCTGTACACCGGCAATCCCCACGTTGGGCCTCACTTCCGTTCCACCAACAGGAATCAACATCACACGAACGTCCCCCTGCAGGGATGTCTGCAGAGAATCCATCAACGTGGACTCCTGGAGATCTCCCAGGTAATAGACGATCCTGTTTAGGTGCGTTGCCTCCTGACCCAGCAACTCGGCTGCCTGCCGTATCGCTGAGACCGCTGCTATGGTCACGTAAGTTGGCTGCAACCCCATTAAATCGTTGATGGGTTCAAGCTGCTGCGCATCTGACCGCATGATAAAGATCTCATCCCCTGGGGCAGCTGACTGCACGATGGACTGCGCCATTGCTTTTGCCTGGTCCAGACGTGTTCCGTCAGAGTCCCGCTGCATCATGGACAAGGATGCATCAATTGCCAGTACCATCGAGACACTGGAACGCCCAAAAAACTGCGTGCTGGAGGATCCAACCAGCGTTGGACGCGCAAACACAAAAACCAGAGCACATAGTGCTAATGTCCTCAAAACAAGGAGCAGCCAGTTGCGGATACGCACTCGCTGCACAGCCATTTGCTGGATGGACCGCAGCAGAGCAAGTGAACTGTACTCCAGACGCCTTGGCCGTCGGAAATTGAACAGATGTACGAGTAGGGGAAGAACCGCTGCAATCAATCCTATTAAGACCAGCGGATTAACAAAAATCATATAGTAAAGTGTGCACTCGTACCGGCACTCACTTGCTACAGATGCACCGCCACACGGTTCCGAGAGCAAGTTGCCTGAATGTGCGTAAAAAAGGGTTTGATCTCAAATTCGTATGCCTCATTTGAGTCCCCGCGATTACATCACGGTCCGGGGGGCCCGTCAGCATAACTTAAAGGGCTTTGATTTGACCTTGCCGAAGCGCCGCCTCGTGGTCGTAACCGGTCCCTCCGGTTCTGGTAAGTCAAGCTTGGCCTTTGACACTATTTTTGCAGAGGGCCAGAGACGTTACATGGAGAGCTTGAGCTCCTATGCGCGCCAATTTCTGGAGCGAATGGATAAGCCCGATGTGGATTTTATTACGGGGCTCGCGCCAGCCATCGCCATCGAGCAACGCATGCTCTCGAAAAACCCGCGTTCAACGGTAGCCACACAAACGGAAATCTATGACCATCTCCGTATGCTCTATGCCCAAATCGGCAAGATCGTTTCTCCGATCAGTGGGAATGTGGTCACCCGGGATACCCCTCGTTCCGTTGCCAATACCCTTCGGACCAGCTTACCTGACGGCACGCGATTCTATTTGACCTTTCCCACTCGAAATAGTGACTCCAGTTCTCCCCCTTTGAATGTCCTCCTAGAGAGAGGCTTCCATCGACTGCTTTATGTCTCCGAGGGAGAAAAGATTAACCTGTTTGATCTGACGAAGTCGGGGGCTGATGATCTTCCGGTCCCGTTAAATTTGACTTGGGTGCTACTTGACCGCCTAATGACCCGGAAAGATGACGAGAAGGTGACAAGCCGCATTGCCGACTCGGTTGAGTTGGCGTTTCGCGAGGGGCATGGGGACTGCTCTGTCTTTGTCCCTTCGAAGACCTCACGGGATCTTCTCGAATCCAGACTGGATTTCTGCAAGTGGCTCGAATTGGACGGGATAACTTTTTCGAAGCCACATCCGAAGATGTTCTCCTTTACCAGCCCCTTGGGTGCTTGCCCCTCTTGTAACGGGTATGGCCGATCGAAGGGAGTGGACCGGGACCTGGTTGTCCCCGATCCAAAGCTGTCTCTCGTTGAAGGAGCCCTAAAGCCATTTGAAGGATCTCGCTGGGGTGAATTCAGAGACGGCATGCTTCGGTGTGCAAAGAAGATGAGGATCGATACTCAGGTGCCGTACGAGAGCCTTCCCGAAGAACATAAGCATGTTTTATGGCATGGGGATGGATTCTCCTACAAGGGGGTTTTTGGTTTCTTCCGGTATCTGCAACGGAATACCTACAGCAAAACACATCGCTTTCACAATGCCCGGTTTATGGGCTTCGGTGATTGTATTCAGTGCAACGGAGCACGTCTTTGTCAGGATGCCTTGTATGTGCAGGTTGGTGGCAAACATCTTGGTCAGGTGGTTGAGATGACGATACAGGAGGCCAAAGAGTTTTTTGATCATCTCGAACTTTCCCGCTATGATCAGGAGGCCGCCGAGATCCTGCTCCACGAAATCCGCAAACGTCTCCGCTTCCTGATTGATGTTGGTCTTGAGTACATCACCCTGGGGCGACTATCCGAGACGCTCAGCGGGGGAGAGAGTCAACGAATCCGCTTAGCCACAGCGCTCGGAAGCGCTCTCGTTGGAGCCCTTTATGTCCTTGATGAGCCCACGATTGGGCTCCATCCAAGAGATACGTTGCGGCTGGTG
Organism: Rhodothermaceae bacterium; assembly: GCA_009838195.1. Lineage (NCBI taxonomy): Bacteria > Pseudomonadati > Rhodothermota > Rhodothermia > Rhodothermales > Rhodothermaceae > Rhodothermaceae bacterium. The sequence goes on from VXSC01000011.1 coordinate 140,567, forward strand.
GCGATTCTCAAGCGCATGCGTGATTTGGGCAACACCGTGATCGTCGTTGAGCACGACCCGGATGTGATCCGCAGCGCAGATCATATCGTTGACCTGGGACCTGAATCGGGAAACCGGGGAGGCGAATTGATCTTCCAGGGCCCAATCAGCGAAATGCTTGAGCACGAAAATTCAAGGACCGGTGCTTACCTCAGCGGGAATGAATCGATTCCCGTTCCCGAAAAACGCCGCAAACCTGATTGGACTCGTGTCGCTGAAGTTAAGGGGGCAAACCTCCACAATCTGAAAAACCTTGATGTAAAATTCCCCCTGGAACTGATTACCTGTGTGACTGGAGTCAGCGGCTCAGGTAAATCCACGCTGGTCCAGGAAATTTTATACAGGGGGTTAAAAGACACGCTTAGCCCCGAATTTGCTAACCCGGACTCTCTTCCTTGTACGTCACTGAGAGTTCACAAAAGTATCAAGTCAGTCCAGATTGTTGACCAATCACCGATCGGGCGATCTTCACGCTCGAACCCGGTGACTTACGTGAAGGCATTTGACATCATCCGGCACCTTTTTTCGCAAACCTCCCAATCAAAACTACACAACTATCAACCCGGTTTTTTTTCGTTCAATATCCCAGGAGGTCGCTGTTCCGAATGCGATGGTGAAGGAGCGGTCACTGTGGAAATGCAGTTCCTGGCCGATCTCCATCTTCCCTGCGAAGAATGTAACGGTACCCGTTACAGCGACGAAGCACTGCATGTGCTCTACAAGGGAAAGAATATCCACGAGGTGCTCAACCTGTCTATCGATCAGGCGCTAGAGTTTTTTGGTGACAATGCCCGCCTATGTCGGCTGCTTTCGCCGCTGCAGACCGTTGGACTCGGCTATCTGAAGTTAGGACAACCTGCGCCCACATTGTCTGGCGGGGAGGCACAGCGAATTAAGTTGGCGAGTTGCCTGGTTCAGCAACCGAATCACCATGTCTTTTACATATTTGACGAGCCGACAACCGGATTACATTTTGTAGACGTGCAGAAGTTGATCCATGCGTTTGAGCAACTCGTTGAAGCAAAACACACGGTTGTCATCATAGAACACAACCTGGATACGCTCAAATGTGCCGACCATATCATTGACCTAGGACCCGAGGGCGGCTCAAATGGTGGGCGCATTGTTGCCTCCGGGACTCCAGAAGAGGTCATCCGTGTTCCTGAAAGTCATACTGGGCGTTTTCTGGCTCCTTTGCTGGAACTAAAAAAGGTGCCCGCCTGAGTCCTGCTGTTACTTTCTTGCAATTGGTTGCGACTCCCCCTTGGGTACGTGTGCAATTTTCTACTTTGAGCTTGATTCATGTCACCATTTACGGATGTGTCTGTTCATGCACCGGTAGCCGGAAGGCGAATTGCATTATTCGCGGGTGCCTATAACCATATTTCGGATGGTGTTGCGCTGACGCTCAACCGCCTAGTTCGTTATCTGGAGGGTCGCGGTGCCAAAGTGCTTATTTTTGCTCCAACCACCAACAAGCCGCCCGCTCTTTCTCACAACGGTACGCTGATTTCGGTACCGTCCATTCCGGTTCCTGGCCGAAGTGACTATCGCCTGAGTGTTGGCATTTCCAGAAAGGGATGGTCCCGCCTGGAAGCATTTGAGCCGGACTTGGTTCACATTGCTACTCCGGACTACGCTGGTGCACAGGCGCTAAAATGGGCAAGGTCCCGTCAGGTCCCCGTCGTATCCTCGTTTCACACACACTTCACCGCCTACCTGAAATACTTTGCAGAGTATAATCCACTCTACCGTATGGATTTCCTGGAGGATACAGCATGGCGGTATGGACGCTGGTTCTACTCTCAGGTTGAGCATATCTACGTTCCTTCCCCCAGCATTGGCGACATGTTGCGTTCCAATGGAATCACAAATGGAATCCGGGTATGGGCACGAGGCGTAGATCCAAAGCGGTTTTCTCCTGATCACCGAAGTCAAAAATGGCGCTTCGCTCAAGGCTTTGAGAATGACGACGTAGTGGTTTCCTACGTCGGGCGGCTTGTGTGGGAGAAAAATCTAGCTGTTTTTGCCGACGTGCTTGAAAATCTGAGTGCGGCAGGAATTGCACATAAGGGCCTGATCGTCGGTGACGGCCCGGCACAGGATACACTCAAGGGGCGTCTCAAAGATACGGTGTTTACTGGCCCTCTGGAGGGAAAAGAACTTGCCACTGCATATGCGTCCGGTGATGTCTTCCTGTTCCCCAGCGACACGGAAACCTTTGGCAACGTAACCCTGGAAGCCATGGCTTCGGGTCTTCCGACGGTATGCGCCAACGCAAGTGGTAGTGACCTTCTCGTCCTTGATGGCAAAACTGGCTATCTGGCTCCCCCACGGGATACTTCGGCGTTTCTTGAATGCGTAACCCGGCTTATCTCTGATCATCAGCTCCGGGAAACGTTGGGCAGAGCGGCCCGCGAGCGGGCGATGGCTTTCGAGTGGACCAATATTATGGGCCACCTAGCCAGCTACTATCAAGAGATCTGGCGGGAATTCCCCGGAAAGCATGGTAATGCTCTTGCCACATCCGGATCTGGACGACGCATTCGGAAAGCGGTTGCTTAGTTTTGCGTCTGCTATTTGTTTCTCACTCGTTCCCCCCTGAGGATAGCCCCCTTGAGAGTATCGGGGGGATGCAGCGCGTTGCCGTAGAACTTGCAGATGTACTGGCAGAACGAGATGATCTACAGTATCGGCAGTTGGTGCTGCGCAGTGCATGGAAGTGGCACCATATTCAGTGTGCTCCCTGGCTTGCAGTAACAGCGGCTCGCCTGCACCAGATCGCCTCACAAGGACAGATAGACGTCGTGCTGTTTTCGTCCATGGTAACGGGAGCTCTCGCGACACTCATACGCAAACGGTGCTCGGCTGCAAACATTCAGTTAGCTGCCATTGCTCACGGCCGGGATGTAACTCTTCCGGGAATCTATCAGACCTTACAGGTTCGCCGTACCTTGAAGACCCTCGACTGTGTTTTGCCCGTGAGTCGGGCGACCGGGCTTGAATGTGAAAAGCGGGGCATGCCCCCGTCACGGATTCAAGTCATTCCGAATGGAGTCACCGTATCAAGATACACGGTTGGACCTGGGAGCGAGGGCGGCGTGCAAAAACTGCTTAGCGTCGGCCGTCTGGTAAAACGGAAAGGCTTTGCCTGGTTTGTCGACCAAGTCTTGCCAATGCTGCCGTCACACATCGAATACTGGATCGCCGGCACGGGGCCCGAGTCAGAAGCCATCCGGCACGCCGCCGCAGCACGTGGGCTTGAAGCGCGCGTGCATCTACTCGGCCGCTGCTCCGATGAACATCTCGAAAAACTCTACGGCGAGTCCGATCTTCTGATTATGCCGAATCTACCTGTTGAGGGAGATATGGAGGGCTTCGGCGTCGTCATGCTGGAAGCTGGTTCATCCGGCACACCGGCCATCGCTGCGAACCTCGAAGGGATCCGGGATGTCATTACTAATGATGTCAATGGGCGGCTTGTGCCAAGTGGCGATGCCTCAGCCTTCAAGAATGCCATCCTGAACTACCCCACCTCCCCGACAGCCCGGAAGAAGGCGCACAACCATACCACCGCAAAATTCAGTTGGCCCAGTGTAGCGGAACTCTATGTTCGCCACCTCCGTGAACTACATACCGGCACACTCACCAACTAACTCCGCCTTATCCTCCTGACCTGTCTGGGCATACGCCTGGAACAAGGCCGCACATATTGCCACTAAGGAACGTCCCTCTTCCATTTCTGCGTACTCCTTCGCCGCTTCCAATGGTATGATTGATTCCTCATATAATCCTCTGCGCTCCGCCGCAAGGACATCTATCTCCGCCATGATGCCCGCTTCGTCTTCGTCTGAAAGTTCGTCCCGTCGTTCACGCATATCATCGTCCATGGCATTAATTTGCTGCTGAATCGCGTTTGCCTTGTTGATATAAGCAGCCCCCAGGTTATAGTACGCGTCTACATATCCTTCATCCAGCAAGGTCGCCTCACGAAGCTCCTCAATAGCTTCATCAAAACGTTCTGCCTGAAGTAAGAGGGATCCATAGTTGTATCGATAGATCGAATTTTCTGGATTATTGGCAACGGCGTTGCCATAGGTTTCCAGTGCACGATCATCCTGTCCTGTTTCTGAGTATGCATTCAACAGATAATTTTGCAACTCAGCGTTGTTGGGAAAGTGACCACTGGCCTCTTCCAGAAGAGGTACGGCCTCCGCAGCACGGTCACTTGTGAGGTAGATCCGCGCCAAGAAACTGTATAATTCGGGATCCGCACCACCTTTTTCAAGTGCCAGCTTCAGTGGTTCAATCGCTGCATCACTATCACCAGCTCCAAGTAGAGCGTAGGCCCAGTTTACATAGGATCCTGACGAATCTGGAAAGACGATCGCGGTCGCCTGAAAATGCCTTGCAGAATTCTGAAAGTGTTCCGCCTGCAGGGCATCATCACCTGCCACAGACTGAGCATTGTTGAATTCCGTGATCCCCGCGTTGAATGTTTGCATATAAAAGATCTGCAATCGGCCGATCACACCGTCAGCTTCACCGGAATCAAGCTCAAGAACTTTTCGATACGCCTCGGTCATTGCTTCTATATGCCCCAGGTACTCATCCATAGAGCTTTGCGAGGCTTGTGCATCGTGAACTCGAGCCAGTAAATCCCAAGTTCTATGATCATCCGGCTTGTCCGCCAATAGCTCTTGCGCCAAACTCATAGCCTCCTCGATTTCTCCCCGCTCAAGAGCCCGATTTGCTCTGCGAAGTTGTGCCTGACTTTGAGGAACTACCGCCAGAGCGGCAAAAATCAATGCGAAGATGAAAGAAAATCGTTTCATGGTACCACACTTTTGTTGTTCGTTGCTGTCCAGATTCAGGGAGATGTAAAACATAGAAGCCCTTTGAATAGTGGCCACACACCTCAATACGTAAATATACAGAAGTTTCCCCTCAGCGTTCCGCGGGAACCCCACCCATTGGGGATCCCGCCTGTGTGATTAAACATTACGAATGCCAGCGGAGCTCCGTCGTCTACTCCCAATTGAAAATGACGGGATCTCCATGGTTCAATATGAACTCGCGAGCATTGTCAAGGGCCTGAATCTGAGGTTCTCTCGAAATCTCTATAATCTGACACAAAACCTGTCGCACACACTAAGCTCCCCGTGTGAAAAGGTGCACGCTCCGAGTAAATTCTGGGAATAGGGTCTTCGCTGAAACTGCACTTGCGCCCCTCATGGGCCGAACGGCAAATCAAATCTATTAAGTTGTATGATATGTGATATATTTCAAGTATATTTCCTGCGGATTGCAAACCAAAAATGATTTCTTAATGCAACGTTTCCTGTTATTTGTTTTTCTTGTATGCACTGCACCCGTTACCGCTTGGGGACAGCATGCAGGTATCTTCATTTCGCAAGAGGAAGCGCTCGCAATTCGAGAAGCACAAGGACACTACCCCCTGCTTGATGAGGCAATCACTCTGGCAAAAGAGACAATGGAAACTGCATTCGCAATTCCTATGGAAGTCCCCAACCCCGGAGAAGCTGGAGGATACGAGCATGAACGGCACAAGCAAAACTACCGTGAAATGCGCTACGCCGGTCTGCTCTACAGTATTACGGGTGAGGACAAATACGCAGCTTTTGTCCGCGACATGCTGGAAATGTATGCCATTTTATATCCAACACTTGGCCCACATCCGCTGGCACATCACCAGAAGCCCGGGAAACTTTTCCATCAAACTCTCAACGAGGAAGTGTGGCTTGTACACACCAGCATTGCTTACGATTGCGTGTACGACTGGCTCTCGGAAGAAGAGCGGACCCGGTTCGAAAGCAACATCTTTCGACCCATGGCGGATTGGTTTCTTGTCCGTAACAAAGCGGAGTTTGACCGAATTCATAATCATGGCACCTGGGCCGTGGCTGCGGTCGGTATGATTGCATATGTATTGGGAGATCTGTCATTGGTTGAGAAATCTCTGCACGGCTCAGATCTGGATGGGAAGGGAGGCTTTCTCGCGCAACTTGACCTCTTGTTCTCACCGGATGGGTACTACATGGAAGGACCTTACTATATCCGATATGCGCTCATGCCCTTCTTCTACTTTGCGGAAGCGGTGGAGCGCATGCAACCCGAAGTGGGCATCTACGAATACCGTGATCAGATCCTCAAAAAAGCATACTATTCAGCGGTTCAGACGTCTTTCCCCGATGGGGTTTTCCCACCGATTAATGACGCTTCGTTAACCATGGATGTAGCAGCACCAGAGGTCATTCTGGCTAACTCTCTGGCCTATGACCGCTATGGAATGGATGAAGATCTTCTGGGAGTAGCCAAAGTTCAGGGACGGGTTTCCTTGAATGGGTCCGGATTAGCGCTTGCCCGCGATTTTGAATCCAGTGAATCGGATCCACTGATTGCCTGGCCTTCGGTCGAATTCAGCGATGGAAGTGATGGCCTCTCCGGTGGACTTGGAATTCTCCGAATGGGCCAGGATACAGATCAGTCTATGCTCCTCATGAAATACGGTGTGCATGGGGGAGGACATGGACACTTTGATAAATTGCACTTCATCTTTTTCGATCAGGATCGACAGGTTATTCGAGACTACGGCTTCGGAAGATGGATCAATGTAGAACCGAAGTTTGGCGGACGTTACCTGCCGGAAAACAACTCCTATGCCATGCAGACCGTTGCACACAATACGGTGGTCGTTGATGGCGTGTCGCAAAATATGGGTGATGAAGACGCTGCTGAATCAATGTCCGCCAAACGACATTTTTTTGAATCAGAGAATCCGCCCGCAATTGCGATGAGCGCACATGCTGACACCTACTACGACGGCGTAGACATGCAGCGCACCATGCTTCTTGTCAATGATGAAACACTTCCATATCCGGTTGTTGTAGACCTGTTTCGCTTGCGTAGTGATGTAGTGCACCAATACGATTACCCGCTGCATTATTCTGGCCAATACATCACCTCAAACCTGCAATTGGAAACCAATACGGATGCGTTGGAACCCCTGGGAGATGATCACGGATACCAGCATATCTGGCAAACCGCACATGCCCAACGAGATTCAACCATTCAGTATACCTGGCTCGACGGTAACCGGTACTACTCATTGATCTCTTCGGCATGGCCCGGAACCGAAGTTTATCTTGGACGCACGGGAGCAAACGATCCGAATTTTAATCTACAGTCGCATCCTCTTTTAATCCTGCGCCGACAGGCTGACACGCATTTGTTTGCCTCCGTCATTGAACCCCATGGCTACTTTAATGAAGCTCGAGAGCGCTCTGTACAAGCCAGGCCCCGGATCACGGGTGTGGAGGTGGTGGGCCATTCAGACGTAGCCAGTGTGATCCGTATCAATGGTCAGGACGGCCTGCATTGGCAAATAATCGTTTCAAACCTTTCCGAGGAAATCACCGAACAGCAGGAGGTTGTATTCGGTGATCAATCTTTCCAGTGGACCGGGAGATACCATGTCGACTTCCAGAACAACCAAGAAGCGAATTAACATGCAGCCACCCGTTTCTCAGAGCCACACCCCAATTACTCTCTAACCATTTTTCACTACAACGTACTATCATAAATCAAATACAGCATGACTCTTGATCTGAACAAAAAAGTAGCACTGGTCACCGGTGGCGGCAGAGACATCGGAAGATGGATCGTCTACAATTTGGCCAAAGCGGGTGCTTCTGTCATTGTTAATTATCACTCCAGTAAAGAAGCGGCGGAGGAAACGGTTGCAGAAGTGACCGGGTTCGGTGGCCAGGCCATTGCGATTCAAGCCGACATTACGCAAGGTGCGGAAGTGAACCGGCTGCTTGCTGAAGGCACTGAAGCTTTTGGTGGAACCCTGGACATCCTGGTCAACAATGCCGGAGGCCTCCTGGCTCGCAAGAAGCTTGACGAGATGGACGAATCCTTCTGGGATGCCGTTATGGCCGTAAATCTCAAATCTGTTTTTCTGGTTTCTCAGGCGGCATTGGCCTACATGAAGCCCGGAGGCACAATCATAAACCTGTCCTCCCTCGCGGCGCGTGATGGTGGCGGAGGTGGATCCATTGCCTATGCGACAGCAAAGGGAGGTGTTCTAACGATGACCCGCGGAATGGCGAAAGAATTGTCCGCGCGTAAAATCCGTGTAAACTGCGTCTCACCAGGCCTGATTAATACAACTTTTCACGACACCTTCACATCTGATGAGGTTCGGAAAATGGTTGCCGGCAAGACAGCGTCAGGTCGTGAGGGGGAGTCACAGGATGTAGCGAATGTGGTCACCTTTCTGGCATCGGACGCTTCGGAGTATGTGAATGGTGAATCCATCGAGATAAACGGCGGCCTGTACTTCATTTGAACCTTGACACGGAATCGATTGCTGTAATGAATGAACTTGTCCTGTTTGTCGTCTTGAGAACCAACCGGATTGACATGGACCGCTGGATTCAATAACTGCGGAATGAGACTGACTGGTAAGTACCTGCTGTTTTCCTTGCTACTTGTCCCACTACTTCTAAGTAGCGGGGGCTGTAACTCTTCTGAGGACAGCATTGAACTCCGGCTGGCCCATGTACTGGATTCCACGCACCCTGTACACCTTGGAATGGCGTTTATGGGAGATCGTCTGGAGGAACTCTCCGGCGGTACGATAAGCGTAAAGATCTATCCCAGTAGCCAGTTGGGGAATGAGCGAGAGTCCGTCGAACTCCTCCAACTCGGTACCCTGGATATGGCGAAGACCTCTTCCAGTGTGATTGAGAATTTTGTGCCTGCCATGGGAGTCTACAGTCTGCCCTATCTCTTTGAAGATCAGGACCACCTCTGGGAAACCCTCCTGGGGGATGTAGGACAGGACATCCTTCTGCAGGGTGAACCGTACCGAATCCGCGGGCTGTGCTATTACGACGCCGGATTCCGAAGCTTTTACATCCACGATAAAAGAGTGGAGACACCGGATGACCTTGAAGGATTGAAAATTCGTGTGATGCGAAGCAATCTTTCTATCCAAACGATCAACCTGCTCGGCGCAAACGCCACGCCAATGGCTTATGGAGAGCTCTACACTGCATTGCAACAGGGTGTCGTGGACGGTGCAGAAAACAATCCTCCAAATTTCTACGGCTCTAAACACTTTGAGCAGGCCCGTTATTACACTCTGGATGAACATTCGGCTCCTCCAGATGTCCTGCTGATTGGCACGCATACTTGGAATAAACTGTCTCCTTTGCAGAGGCAATGGTTAACACAAGCCGTGGAAGAATCCGTAACCTTCCAGCGTGATTTATGGGAAGAAGCCAGTCAGGAGGCTCTGCGGGCCGTAGCAGAAGACGGGGTTACGGTCATTCGGCCGGAAAAGCGTCCCTTCCAAGAGGCAGTATCACCGCTCTATGAATCTCTTGAGGGTACTGAGCTTGGGCTGTGGGCCAGTCGAATCCGGTCACCTAATCCCAACCTTCCGTGACCGTTGACGACGCGTATTCTGGACAAAGCTCTTGCAGGACTATTGGTCACCTTGATGTCGATTATGGTCGTCACCGTGTCCTGGCAGGTCATTACGCGTTTTTTGCTCAACAACCCCAGTTCCTATACAGAAGAACTCGCCACTTACCTGCTCATCTGGATTAGCTTGCTCGGTGCTGCGTATGCCCTGCGTGTGCGCGCACATTTGGGTATTGACGTGCTTGTACGAAGACTGAAAGCTTCCCGGCAACAATCGGTTCATGTCTTTGCCCACCTTGTCATTATCCTCTTTTCCATGGTCGCACTGGTTTTCGGGGGAAGCTGGCTCGTATATGTGACTTTGGACCTGAATCAGCTTTCTGCAGCCTTCCAAGTCCCGATTGGATACGTGTACCTGGTACTTCCGCTCAGTGGACTTTTGATGACCTACTACAGTGTCATTGCTCTTCGAGAAAATCCTGGTCAACAGGAGGACTCCACCCTCACGGCTGACCGCATTCCAAATACCTCCTGAACTGGATCTGATAGATGGGTGTTGCCGTATTTGTACTTGTCGTGAGCTTCTTGATTCTGCTGCTGCTGGATGTGCCAGTGGCTTATTGCCTTGGCATGGCGACCCTGCTGACCATGGTGGTAGCAGTGGATTTGGTGCCTGCGGTCAGCACAACAGCACAGCGCATTGCCACAGGCCTGGACAGTTTTACGCTACTGGCCATCCCCTTTTTCATTCTGGCAGGCAATCTGATGGGGCGGGGTGGAATTGCACGCCGTCTCATTGCACTTGCTCGTGCTTTGATCGGGGCTTTCCCCGGAGGCCTCGCACTTGTAAATATCATTGCGTGTATGCTGTTTGGTTCAATTTCAGGTTCCGGGATCGCCGCGGCAGCTGCAATTGGATCTGTCATGCATCCCAAGATGGTTGACGGCGGCTACGCACCTGGTTTCAGCACTGCTGTTAATGTGTCCTCTGCTACAACTGGATTGCTCATCCCTCCAAGCAATGTCCTGATCGTGTATTCGCTTGCCAGTGGCACCGTATCGGTCGCCGCACTCTTCATCGCTGGGTACCTGCCTGGAATTCTCATTGGCGGGTTCCTAATGGCCGTAACCGCGTTCGTCGCACACAAGAAAGGGTATGGCAGGGGCGAACGCGTGGCACTTCGGGAAGTGTTCATGCACTTCGTGCACGCCCTGCCCAGCCTCACCCTAGTCGTGGTCGTAATTGGGGGAATCATCGCAGGAATCTTTACCGCGACGGAAGCTGCTGCGATTGCCGTCCTCTATGCCCTTGCACTCGTACTGCTCTATCGTGAGGTGCAACTACGCGACCTCTATGATGTGTTGCTCAACAGTGTGACCACGACTGCCGTAGTGATGCTCCTTATTGGCACTTCTCTAGCACTCTCCTGGGTCCTTTCTTTTGAGGGGATTCCGCAGGGAATCGCCGAATCCCTTTTAGCAATTAGTGATAACAAGATTGTCGTGCTATTGCTCATCAATGTGTTGTTGTTGATGGTGGGTACCTTCATGGATATGACCCCGGCGATTCTGATCTTTACTCCCATTTTCCTGCCGGTGGTCGTAGGCTTCGGAATTGACCCACTCCACTTCGGGATCCTGATGGTGGCGAATCTTTGCATCGGCCTCTGCACTCCACCTGTGGGGACGGTTCTCTTTGCCGGTGCGGGTATTTCCAAGGTGAGTGTCCAGGCAATCATTCGGCCTCTCGCTCCACTGTATATTGCGATGCTGGTCGCGCTAATCCTGATCACCTTCGTTCCGCAGATAACGCTGCTTGTTCCCCGATTATTTGGCTTTTAATCTGAACTCGGTAATGAAACAGTTCTATCCTGTCCTTGCACCTTGTCACTTGACGACTCGTGATATCATTCCCTTTTCGCCAGAGAATGCACCCTCACAATTGCTTTGTCGTGCACTCTTTCTCCTCAAACAGCGTAGAATAGTGCTTTTTGACCCTGATTTGTTATGACCCAAAAATTCACACCCGTAGGGAAACCACAGTTACTCAGTCATTCGGTGGTTGAAGCCATCGAGAACTCCATCCGCAAAAACGATCTGCGGCCTGGAATGCGACTTGCATCCGAATTAGACCTGTGTTCTCAATTTGGAGTAAGCCGAACCGTGCTACGGGAGGCACTGCGCATGCTTTCTGGACGCGGCCTGATTCGTATCGAAAAAGGGCGCGGTATCTTCGTCTCCGAGCTCTCTGCTGAGACGGTGAGTACTCCACTGCAAATGTATCTCCAGCAGCACAGTGGAGACCTGAAGTATATTGATCTCATTAAGGCCCGGCAACTGATTGAACCGCCAATCGCTGCCGAAGCGGCACTTTATCATACCCCCGATGATGCGAGGCAACTCAAGGAGGACTTTGACGCAATGAGTTCATGGACCGGAGGAAATGAAGAACTCGCCAATTTGGATCTTGCATTCCACCAACATATCGCAATCGCATCCGGCAATAGTGTCGTACCACTTTTGATCGCACCCATCCACGCACTCATGCCACAAGTCAAATCATCGGTCCATAAAGCGGTGGAAGATGCAAAATACTCGGCTATTGAATGGCATCGGCGTATCTTAGATGCCATTCTGGAGCGAGACCCGGAAGCTGCACGTGTTAACATGGAATATCACCTAGTCGAATCAGGAAAACATATCTCCCGGATGTTAGCCGCCCAGACCTCATCCGAAATCCTGGAGAATGCTGCCTGATTCGGGCCTCGCTGCAAGCTGTTGTCCTAATTTCGTCAACCGCCCCCGCTGATTGTTCTCTTATGTCGAGCCCGTATCAGGGGGCCTTTTTCGAAAGCCGTCGTCTGAGTTGATGCAGATACAAGGAAGAGACCGATACCTCGCCCAACCAATTTATGCCTTCCTGATAGCCGCCTGCCCCAATCTGCATTCGCACTGGTACATTGCTTGACAGCCCTACGATCACTCCACCCTCCAGCTCCCCCAGATAAACAGGTAGGCGTATTGCCTCTGCTTGCGGATAGACTACTTTGGTGTTCCACAGTATTGGTGATGACCGTACATCCAGATCCAAAAGGGGTCCGCCGGCTGAATCAGCTTGAATTGTGACAGACTCAAACAAACTGGGATAAATACAACCCGTATCATAGATACGGCCGATCAGGCCAGAGGTCACAACATTGAACCCACCACGGCCCTCGCAGCCAACCGTGTGCACTGCATTTGAGTGTACACGAATATTCTTCATCAAAATGTATCTGGAATCCCGTGCATGAATCCCATAATGACCTCCCCGCCCTTGAACCAAAACCTCGTCAAGAGTTACCTGAGACGCTGAATCCAGAATGATGGCCGCATCCGCATTGCTGACCTCTATATTTCGTACCCACCCGTGCCGCACATCCTCGAAATACAACGCGTTGTATCCGTCTTCCAGATGATGTCCTCCATACGGCACTTCAGCAAACTCGAAGCTGAGATGCTCTATACCAACTTCAATCGCGTGTTCTACCATGCTCACCTGTGGTTCAAGTCTTGGCGTAAGATTAACCAGCAGAGGTTCTTTGGTGTGCACGATACTCCCTTCCAGTGCCGTGATCGTGACGTCCTGAAAGCGCTGTTGCTTGCCTGTGATCCACCAAATTCTCATATCCCCCGGGAAAGTCAGACTCTCCGGCTCTGATACCTCCAACACATGTGTCCCCCGGTGCCCCTGAAGAATCGAGGAAACCGATCCTGCTTCCTGTTTCGGTTTTGGCCGAACCCAAATTACCCCACCCCGACCCGAGTACGGTGACCGTATCCTCCCTTGCACCGTGAGCGAATCGTACGATCCCTCAAAGTCAGTAGACACATCCATCGCCCCAAGGGGCCTCTCCACACTGATCACAGTCTTGCCTGCCCCACTGCCCCGCAAAATCAGACTGTCCCGCTCCAGAAAGAGCACTTGTGACAAGTGAAATCGGCCCTCCGGGATTCCAATGACCACCCATCCTTGCTGAGTTTCCGCTGCCTGGATCGCCCTTTTGAAGGCTTCGGTGTCATCGTTCATATCATCACCCGTTGCACCGTAATCGGTCACCTTCAGGGTTGATTCAAGATCTGGCGGCGAATCTTCTCCCCACTGATAACCCGCATAGGAAAAATCCGCCGGTGTGCGGACCGTATCTTCCAGAATCTTGGGCGACCAGGGCTGTCCCCACCATGAAGGACCGACATCAGATGGGGAAAGAGGGGGGTAGGTCGGCGTGGCACCTTTCCCTGATGCTGAACCTGTAGGGGAGGGCTGCTGCATACCATGGGCCCCGCTCACCAGATCTGGATCCTCCCACTGAATACCCTCCGGTTCTGGGATCCCCAATTGCGTGCCGTAAAACACATTTCCTTCCCAAATAACGTCCTCCACAGACACATGTGCGGTCACGACCGGCTTTTCGCTGTCTGTGAGGAGGACATTGTCCCTGAATAACACATTTTCCGGCAAAAGTGTTTTTTCTCCGTCGGCTCCCAACCCGAAAAAAATGCTCACCTCTGTTCCAACAAAGGTGTTTCGGGCAATCGTGGGCCGCTTCACCTGAAAGTACCGGTTCAAGGGTGAGTTAGGAATGCCATTCATCACCGAAAGGGTTGCGCGTGATGAATCGCCTTTTAACTCAGAAAAATAGTTGTGGACAACCGTATGATCCTCTCCTATAACCCGCACCCCGCCGGTTCCTGGTTCTCCTCTGCCCAGGAACCAGTTTTCTCTGACTACCGCATGATTGCCATGACGAAGCGTCAGGGCGCCTTGCGCCTCCAGAAATGTGTTGTGACGATAGGTATTATGCCCCGTCTTGTTTGAAATAATTTCGTGCTCCCCATTGGTGTGCTCGAACAGATTGTGCTCTACAACCGTGTACGAGTCCTGCATGGAACGGCTGCTCGTGCCAATGCGAATAGTTTCGCCGCCATTCTTACCCAACTCAGGTCGCGGACCAAAATGGTTATGATCTACCCGGTGGTAATTGGGGATATCGTTCGGTGGATCTTCGAGCCATACGACAAATGTAGCACCATCGTGCGTCTTCCCGGCAAAATAGCAGTGGTCCACCCGGTTGTGTGTACCGTACAGGGAAACCCATTTGTATTGCAACAACCAGTTTGCAGGGTTATACTCTGTCACCGCACAATTCGTCACCCTGCTGTGATGTGCCATCCTGTCCGTGCGAAAAGCAATTACATGCCCCCGCTCCAGCGCTCCTCGATGAAACCATAATCCCTCTACTTTCAGATACTTCCCCCCAATCCGAAGCCGAGAGCGTCCCGTCAGAATTACCTCTCCTGGTGATTCTGCGCGAACCGTTATGGAATCCCCTTCTGCGCCGTCTGCATCAAATATCAGATCTGCGTCGTGCCACGTACCGTTGGCCATTACGATCACATCGCCCGGATGGGCCTGGCGCACCGCTTCCTGGAACTCCTCCACTGTGCGTACCTGCGTAGTATCCGGTACCACGGACACGGCGACTGCCAATATTAGAGTGACTAGCCCGATCAATGCTTTACCAAGGTTTGCTTCATAGGATTTCCGTCTACCTCAATGACAACAAAATAAACCCCGGGTGCAAGTCCGGACCCGTCAAACAGGGCAGAATGGTCTCCCAGACTCCGGGGACCATCCATCAGTGTAACAATCTCACGCCCTAACAAATCATAGATACTCAGCTGTACGTGGCTAGGTTGCTCGAGTGTAAAATCGACTGAAACCATAGACCGAAACGGATTCGGGTATCCCTGAATCATTGCATGCCGTGCTTCTGGCACTGGAAGTTCGGTGTTCAAGACGGTACCGAGATACGACGGGCCCACGTCCTTTGAGGTAAGGGGCCTGTAGAGGATTGGAGCCAAGCTAACTTCGTCTGCTCCAATATCAGGTTTCCCGTCTCGCTGTTGCCCATCAATATCATCGGACACAAAATCCACGGAAGTCGCTGTCCCTACCGCGACACTTGTATTGGAAAGAACCCATAGATCTTGTTCAGCCTGCAGTTCAGGGTCTGCAACGAGGATGCCGTCAACCTCCTCAATGCCAAGATCGGCTCCGTAAAATACATTGGACATGTAGGAGACATTGGTCGGTGTGTCCTCATATTCTATGATCGGTCCATTCGGGGTCACGACCAGATTATTTACAATCTGGAGGCCATCCGGGGAAAGGGACTGCTCTGAACTCCTGCCTGCTCCCAGGACGAACGTCTCTTCCACATTAACAAAGGTATTGAAGGCTACCACTGCATCCTTGACCTGGAAATATCGGTTCAACGGAGAATTCGGGACACCGTTGACGATAGACACGGCGGCACGATAACCCGTGCCTTCCAAATCCTGAAAATAGTTGTTGTACACCCTGTGCCGCTCTCCAATGATTCGAACTCCACCCGACCTCGACTTTCCTTCCCCTAAGAAGTAGTTGCCGTAGACACTGGCTTCATTCCCGTGCCGCAGGGTAAGTGTACCTGAGGATCTGCGAAACGTATTGTGGCGAAAAATATTGTTACCACTCTTGTTCGAGATAATCTCGATCTCTCCGTCACATTCCTCAAATAGGTTGTGCTCCACGGTCACATTCGCGTCCTGCATGGATCGGCTACTGGTACCAATTCGAAGAGATTCCCCACCATTCTTGGGCAGCGCCGGGCGGTGTCCGAAGTAGTTCTGATCAATCCGGTGCCACACCGGATCATCATTGGGCGGATCGCGCAACCAGACGACAACCGTCGCACCATCATGGGTTTTGCCAGCAAAATGACAATGGTCAACACGATTATGGGAGCCGTAGATCGAAACCCACTTGTACTCCGTCAGATAGCTTGGGGGATTGTAGTTGGTAATAGTACAATTCGTAAGCCGACTGTGGCTACTCAGGCGCGAAGACGAACGTCTAAATTCAATAATATGCCCACTGCGCAATGATCCTTGATCAAACCACAAGCCATCGACCTTGAGGTAGGATCCGCCAATCTCCAGGCGGGAAGAGCCAGTCAGGATTACCTGCCCGGGGGTTTCGGCCCGGAGTGTGATGGTGTCTCTCTCCGCACCTTCATTATGAAATTCAATGACGACATCGGTCCAGGTACCATTTGCCATGATGACGGTGTCTCCCGGCCCCGAAGACGCAATCGCGTCAGAAAGTTCCTGTGGGGTACTAGCCAAACGCTCCATCTGCGCTTGAGCCACAGATGGAGCGAGAAGCAAGTACAACACACACTTAACGATGTATTTCCGATATAGAATCTGGAACACTAGATCACTTGACCACCACCAGTTTACGCCATGTGCTCTCACCATCTACAGTAAGTCTGTAGAAATAGGTGCCCGCTCCCTGTTGTTGCATCGAAAGGGAAACGGAGTAGGAACCTGCAGAATCATATCCGTCCTTGAGGCGGGCAACGCTTCTGCCTAACAGATCAAATACCTCCAGCGTAACATGGCCATCACGACCTAGGTGGTACGGGATCGTGGTTTCAATATTGAACGGATTGGGATAATTCTGATCCAGTACGATATCGGTTTCGCTTGGGATCGGAGTGTCTTCTTCTACGGCCACGCCTGACGTTATCCACCGCATGTCCCCTATTCCCATTCCATCAGTCCCCATTGTAAGAAGTGGAGAATCCGCAGGGAGTGTGAAATCCAGCATATCTGGATTAGCAAATTGAGGATCAATTTCAGAAATCGCCTCTTGCGTAGAACTGCCACCCAACTGGATCTTCGAAACCATGAAGAGGTTGCTGTGCGATATGCTTGATGTGCCCGTGAGGTTGACACTCCATCTCTCTTCATCCACTAAGCTGTTTGCAATAATGCTGTTGGTGATCCGGGCCGTTTGAACACCTCTTGGGTAAATTGCACGCCCGTTGCTGTGCCCGCAATTGTGACAGGTAAGATGATCGATAATAACTTCAGGCTCAGGCGTAGCTGGATCGGTATCGCCGCTGTAGATATAGATCGCCGATGCCCTGGTATTGGCCATCGTTGTATTGGATACCTCGAAATATTTCACATTAAAGAGCCCTGAGTCCGTTTCTTCATCCTTGGTCCGAATCCCTTCTTTACCGCTGCCACTCAAAATCGAATTGCGGAAGATCATCGAATCAGCAAATGTCCCAGGATACTGCCGTAAAAAATTCCCGTCGCTGCCAGCGACCACATCGTGGAGGAAACTGTTGGTGACTTTGACTACGGTTGAAGAATCGACCGCACCACGAACGCGGAGCAAGTACTTGGCATTGAAATCCGTCCCGGCCTGTCCATCAATTTCAATACCGTCAAGGTGAAGGGAATTGAGGACTTCAAAGACAACCCGCGTGCTCTCATCCACTTCATTGTTCTTGATGACCGGCCTCTCATCCAATCCAGCAGCTGCCCGGATTGTAAGTGGAATTGTAATATCTATACGGTCGTCGTTGAGATACTCACCTCCTGAATCGACCAGTTCGATAATATCACCTGCTTCTGCTGCATCAACAGCATCTGCGAGCGTGTTTTGTCCCGCCGAAATCTTGTGAACGGCAGCCGTCTTCGGGGCCCATCTGGAATCACCTGGAGATGAACCGTCCGTGCCCTTTCCGATCAACGGGCTCCCTTCCATGAGCGTAAAGTCACCATTTGCTGCATCGGCAAACATTGGATCCACAGCATACAGGTTCATAATGGTCGGTGCCCCTCCTCCTGTCCAGGCTCCATCATCACTGACATTGAGCGTGTCACTATATGCCAAAGTAGCCCCGGTCTCCAACCAGGGTGCACCCAGCGTCTTTCCAGTCCCATTTACAATGTCATAGTTATCCACCATAATGGTGTTGGTCACCGTTGAGTTCTCCGCATATTTGAGATTTAGAAAATAATGACCCACATTGTGCATGGTCACTCGATCAATGACAACTTCCGGGCCGGGTGTATTTGGATCTTGATCTCCACCGTACACGCTGATTGCATCGTTCTTAATATTCCAGAAAGTAGAATTGGAGACCTCGAAATACTTCACATTAAAAAACCCGAAGCCTGGACGATCACTGTCTTCATCACGCGCCCGGATTCCTTCCTTGCCGGTATTAAAGACCAGCGTGTTTCGGATTATGATTGAATCCGCCATGGTCTGACCATAGGCTCGGAATGCATTCCCGTCACTTCCATGAACAATATCATGAAAGTAGCAGTCGAAAATTTTCAGCACGTAGTTCTTCTTTACATTCTCTCCCGCATCGCCGGAGCCGCTACCGGTACGGATCGCGTACTTGGTCGTCAGTCCCTGGTGTGCCAGCCCGTCAAATTCAAGACCGATCAGGGTCATATCGCCATAGAGACGAATGATATCCTTCGTGCTGTCTTCTCCGTTATTTATCAGCACCGGGCGGTTCGTAAGCCCCGGGGCCGCCATGATCGTGAGCGAGAGCGAACTGTCTGGTTTAAGTTCATCGTCGTTTAGATACTGGCCTCCGTCCGTTGTTAAGACGAGCGTGTCTCCCGGCGCAGCGGCCGCCACCGCATCAAGTAATGTGTTCTGGCCAGCTTCTACTTCAATTTTCGTCTGGGAAAAAGCAGGCTTGGCTACCAAAAATACCAAGGCAATCATGAGCCCAAAACAGGTAGTAATTGTACGCATGTGTAAATCCGTTCTAATTAAAGGTGTGTGCAATATGCATTACACGTATGATGTAATACAAGTTAATAAATAGTTTCAGCAATTGCAAACTTTTGTGTCATTCTCCCTCACTAAAGAGACGACCACGCATTCGCCCTTCAATAACAAAGGGGACTCCGGGCCCAAAGTGGATCATTCTCTGACCGATGGATTCAATCTGTAACTCATAGCGTCCTTAAGCGCACTGCACCCCGTATGCTCCTGATCTATAATCTGGACTCTACCAAACCCTGGTTACCTGATGCGCACAACCCGACCAAACTGAAGTACACCGCTCGCATCCGTCAGACGGACAAGATATACGGCAGCGGGAGCGGGCGAACCAAACATCGTATACCCATCCCACACGATGCGGACCGTTTTCTCGCCAACTAAGCTTTCTCCTTCAAGCTCTCGTATCCGCTGACCCAAGAGGTTGTACACCTCCACACTAAAAGGACCGTGGTGTCGTACTGGTACCTCCAGAGTTATATCGTGACTGAATGGATTTGGATAGGCTTGCAATAGATATGGAAAGATGGGATCGGGGATCGGTTCAACGCTCGTTCTTTTTAAACCAATCAATAGACGATCTCCCTGAAGTGTGAATGGGCTTGTCTGCTCATTCACACGTACCTCCTGGACCGATGCCGCATCCATCATGACGACTTCAATCTGCGCTGATGGATGCACCGAAGGCATAGCAATATCAAGGATCCCGCTTACGCTGGCATCCAGTGCAAGCGTTACCTTTGAATCCGAATATATCTCTACCTCAGTACCCTTGAATGAATTCGCTTCTCGAACAGCTACATTCTGCCACCCTGAATCAGTGCTTCGCAGCCATGCGAACGTCGCGTCTGTCGTGAACATATCCAGTTCGCGAGGCTCTGATCGTTGCTGCAGAAAAACATAGTCCAACGTATCCGATCGACTGAGCATAGCGGCTACATAGTCCTCTGTGCTTAAGTCTTCAACTTCTGGAACCGGGGCCTCTGGAGAGGCCGGCAGAAGTAGCTGAATGAATGCCGCTTCCTGGCCGACCTGCGCTGCTTCAATGTAGCGTTCACGCCGCTCATCTTTGAAAAGGCTAACGTACCCAATTTCCGCGCTTAGATCAGCCGATTCAGGTAGAATAAATGCATCCAGCCTCGCGGCAGCTCCATAGCGGTTTGCGAAAGGAGACCATGATATAAAGTTTCCCTCCTGATTGAACGCCCCACGCCCATGCAAATAAGTCCTGTAGGTATGTTCCTGCGAGCCGTAGAGCAGATCCGAGACAACAAAAAAGTCTTGATCAATAAAAGCAATCGCCCGGCGTAAACGCACATCATCTGGACGGAGATAGCCTGTTTCCTTTTCTGCAAACCCAAAGAATTTGGAATCGATCTCGTGGCGGGCTAGAGGAGTGACGTTATATGTATACGGTGTCCTAAGCAGGTTATCCGTCACAGGCTGATATCCATCAGCCGTCACAATATTATGCGCCTTAGCAGTGAGATACCAGGATCCACGCCGATCATCAGAGAATCCGGCAGGGCCATAGCCCGCATCCGGGGCCAAAATGGCATCGTTCCCTCCCAGGAAAAAAGATAATTGGTCTGGATGATTATGGTTGTCCGCCTCGGCAACACCGTGGAAAAGCAGGTATCGGTCATCCGATGCGGGTTCCCAGCTCCTGCGAAAAACGACCTGTCCCCCTTCGAGGAATTGATTTGGGGATACGGATGGAGCAGCGGCTTCAATAGAGTCGTCGAACAATATATACTCGTCAATTTCCCACGTTACATCTACGGTGGCGCCCGTGTAATTATGCTCAATCAAGCGGGTGTTCGCAAAATTCCACTGACAGATCGCGGCAAAGTCTACACTGGGATTCAATTCCGTTGGTTTGCCTCTGTATGCAGCCGCCACCATATGCGTAGGGGCCGGTTTGAGATAAGAGTCTTCTATATTCGGGATCTGTCCACGCCCCGTGCGCACTCTGACCGGCCACTCGAATGCCGGCTGATATGCATCAAATAGATCCACCCCTGACACGTTCAGATAGTGCCACAGAAAGGGGATAAAATTCACGGCATTGTACATCCAGTAGTGTCCGCCTTCGCGGTAGATTCCATCTGCGCTAAACTGATATCTTGTCACGGTATTTGCTGCCTCCAGAGCATGCGAGAGCCAGTCCGAGGCCTGATCATGGTCTGAAAGCACTAGTGCAGCCGTACCGATTGCCCAAGCCGGCTTGGATCGATGGTTGTGCGGGCGAGGGGCAAGCCGATCACCAACCATAATATTGTCGCGCAAGTACTGCGTCTCTTCTGCGATGCGACGGCGAATCTCGTCGTTCTGATCCGAAGTCAGTTGATCGAAAACCCAGTCGTAAGCAGCCGCATAATTCTGCAGCCAGGTTGCACGATAAATCTCATCATATGGCTTTTCTCCGGTCTGCGGTACGCCGTCATAGGCTACCAGCAACGCCTCAATCGCGGTTTGAAGCGCGGTGGAATCCTCTTCAATCAACCACCAAAAGGCCAAGGTCTTTGCAGCCAGGGGCCTGTCATTTTCATCCAGAGTAGATGGATCCCTTTCCCTGTACCTGCGAGCATCCGCCCCGAAACGCTGCCAAAGGGCATAGTAGCTTGAACTCTCGTCATTCTTGCGCGAACGAAGCTCCGGGATGAAGTCGGCAGTAAAGTACAGAGACGGGTGCTGCTCCACAGCGGGCAATACTGGCGTGGTATCTGTTTCAAAACCCGTATACGTGTCGTACTTGGGATGTTGAGCGGCGACTTGCGCCGCCGGGATCAATAGACCAAGCAACAGCAACCGATACCAGGCAGCAGCACCAAACCGGCCGGGAAGCGATATCATGAACAATCCTCGTGTCTGTTGGCTGCACTCGGCATCATATCTATAGATGCCGATTTCTCTTCCCTATAAGGCATAGGTTACACCCACGAGCACGCTGTGTTTACGTACCCGGTTGTAATCAACATTGGATTCCCATCTATCCTGATAGTGCAGGTTCTGGAATTCATACGCGAGGTCCAGTGTAAGAATCGAAATGCCCGTTCCGAGCCCAATACTGAATGCATCTCCGGTAGCAGTCTGCCCAACCAAGCCAAACCCTTCGATCCGGAACGGCTGGGGATCGCGCCGAAACCCGGCACGCAGGAATGTAGCACCGTGCAGGTTCCATTCTGCACCCAGTCCGATGCCCTGAACCATCCCCCAATCCGGGCCGGAACCCATTGCACTGCCGAGAACTTTCAAATCCGAGAAGTTCTGCCAGAAGTAGTCTGCAGCCAATACAATCGAAGGGATGGGACGCAGAACAACGCCTGTCCCAATGCGGGCCGGGATCTCAACCTGATGCTCTCCCACCTGCGTGTGATTGCGTGCTCCGCTTTCCTGCGTCTGTTCTCGCCCCATGTTGGTGAACTTTTGACGCAAGTTGCTCGCAAACTGGTACGTGACCCCTACGGTAATCATATCGTACTGCCACTGCATTCCAAACACTCCTCTCCAGCCACTATACTCAGAGGTTCCATCCCACGCGAGAGATCCTGTAGCAGTCTCATAACTGTAGTCATGCGCATCTTCCCTCAACAGAAACAGCCCTACATTGCGGGTATTTTGACGGTCCGTTGAGCTCCCCCAGATCCGGGAAACACGCAAACCAACATGAAAGCTCTCATGCAACTCGAACCCAACTGATGAGGAGACCGCCTGCAGGTGCCCAGTGCGTTCCCTTTCGAAAGCAGACCATTGGACAGGGATCTCCTCCCCCGGCTTAGGCCGCTCAACAGGATCTGGACGGAACTGACCGATGTAGGGGTCCAGTACGTTGTCATTTCGGTCATAGTCGCTCAACCGCGCAATCTGATGAAATACAATCCCTAGCGTCAATGTTTGATCTCCCACTTCCAGTGGAACCGCCCCCGCCATGGTCGCCAGTCGAAAGGAACTCTGATTGTAGGTCCAGTCCGGTTCTGAAAGCGGTTCACTTCGATAGTCTTCTGGATCCGCAAAATACAATGACATCCCCGCATAGTACCGGTTCGGGTTCCAGTGCTGCGTTTCCGCCCAGTCCTGCCGAAACCAGGCACCACTTGTAGAAAATGCCGGGCGTGAAAGACTCGCGAGCCCCGCCGGATTCAGAATCGCAGATTCTATGGATCCCGAAAGGGCAGTGACCGCACTGCCCATTCCCCGGGCACGGGCCGTCATCAACTCCTGGCGCTCCAACCCCTGAATGGAAAGTGGTTGCATCACCCCCTGCCCGTAGGACATTGGTGCCACAAGCAGCAGCAGTAGCGGAAGTCGTCGAAACATCTATTGAGGGTTAGTCTATCGAAAGGGAGAATCCAAGCCGGTGCACGGCTCCGAAGGCATCACTCATGCTGCTGTAGCTGTAATCGAATCCAACTCCAAGAGAGCCCAGTGGCTGGCGGATGCCGAGTCCGAAACTGTAAGATGCAATATCGTAGTTGTGCTGATATCCACCCCGCACAAAGATCCGCTGCAAAAACGCGTATTCCAGTCCTGTCGCCCACTGCTGGTCATAATCATTGGGCTGAATGAGGTCAAAAGAGGCAGTCAGGCGACTGTCCTCCCGGAATGAAATGAGACCGGTGCTGCCAATTACATCTACTGCGCCACCAATCCGAAACCGCAACGGAACTGGATAGGAATCCTCACCAAAGGATACCGGTGCGCCAAAATTCATAACCGATGCTCCCAGTCGAAGAGACCGAAACCCCGTCGCATATGTCATTCCAAAGTCAAACAGGAAGGCATCTGCTTCGGAAAGCCAGAGGCTTTCGCGTGCCATCTTGACCGTCAAACCGGCAGAAAACCTGTCCGTGAATGCTCTGGCATAGGAGAGACCAAGCACCCAGCTTCGCAGCGAAAAGGTCGTGCCAGTCAGACCCGGGTTGTAGACCTGCGTCCCTCCTTGATCGACAAATCCGAGATGATCTACTCTCGTCTCCTGAAAATCCCCCATGTCTGCCATGTAGAAATGTGCCCCTGCATATCCCCAGGATCCAAGCGATATACCATAGGCGGCTCCGTAGTGCGCCGCATCCAAAAACCAGTCAACCCGGTCAATCACCAGGCTGTGCCCCACAGTGCGTGTCAGCCCAGCCGGATTCCAATACAATGCGCGCGCGCCCTCAGCCATCGCGATATAGGCCGTGCCAATCCCGACAGAACGGGCATCGGGAGCCACACTCAAAAATTGCATGGAGGATGTCCCCACCTTCTGGGCCCAAACAGGCGACACACGGACTCCGCCGGCAAGCAAAAAGGCGATTAGAATTATGCTGGATACTTTTCTCATTTGATCACCACAAATTTGCCGCGATATGTTTCCCCCTCCGGTGTGCGTACCACAAAGAAGTAGACCCCGGAAGCGATCTCCTGATCGTTGCGGGTTACCTGAAACCAAGGTGTGGAGTACTGTGCCGCATCGTGCTCAATCGTGTCAATCAGTTGCCCACTGTAAGAATAAATCTCGATAGTGGCTTGACTTGGCAATCCATAGAAACCAATTTGCTGTGCTGAATTCTCGCCTCCTCCCGTTGCAAAACCACTATTGAGGTGGAAGGGATTGGGCACAGCATGTACTTCGCCCAGCGTTTCGGCCGCTCCAAGCCTAGAGACGACCTCCATAAGGTTGGTCTTGCCGCTTTCATTGCCCTGGGCATCTATGGAGGTAACGGCATACCACTGCGACTCGCCAACGGTCGTTTCTGCGTCAATGAATTCATACAAGTCTGCTTCCGTCAGATGACTCGAACTGCCGACCGGGATCTCTGCCAAGGTTTGCCAGGGACCGATCGCTGCCTGTGATTTTTGGACCCGATAGGTCACGACTGGGCCGGTCAACCTTGGATGCGCAAAGGATTCCTGTGCACGACCCCAGCGGAGAACCGAGTGAGCCCGGTCGTTATTGGTAACCATCACGATCGGGGCCGGTGGTGGCGCGGGCACTTGGTAGACCCCGTCTCGTGGATTATCCTCCGGCCAGAGCGGCAGCACTGGTGGCCTGCCTGTATATGCATTGTAGGCCATATCCGCCACATCCTTCACGGTTCGAACGTCTGAGTTTACGTAGTCCGGGTAGCCATATTCCGCAATGTAATTCTCTACAAGTACCCGCCCAGATGACGGGTCCATGACCTGATCCGCAAAGTGAGGAACCTCATGCCACGGAAGCTGCTCGTCAATCACCTCTCCGAGTCCTCCCCCTTCATCCCATTCCCCTGGTCCACTGGCGGCACCGTATCCAACTACTTCCGCCGACGAAAATTCAATCTTAGCTCCTACAGGAAGAATGTATGGCCCAAACACAATGTGGTGGCCGACTGCCTTGTAAGATTGCCTGAAGTTGAAGGCGCCCCGTCCAATCCACCTCAACGAATCCGGGTCTTCGGTATTTGGCGGGGGCGGGAAGACCGTTTCACGATAAGGCGTATAAGTACCACTCCAACGCGTGTACGGGACAAGCTTGGGGATCATCTTGTCCTCCCTGGAATTTCCGCTCTCAACCTTGTTCATGAACGGTTGTTTGAGCGTGCTGTCACTGTCGATCATGCGCTCATTGGCAACCCTCGGGTCAAGCGCAAACGTGTTTCCCTTTGTCGCCAAGTGGCTGCGATCATAGTACAACATCTGGATCCCAGGTGCCTGCGGAGACATCAGTCCTCCCCCCTGCTCACCACTGCTGGCAAAACTTGCAAAGTACTTTGGGTCCGGTTTACCGGATTCTGCAAAGTCGGCGTTCACGCCATTGCCAATGTTCACCACGTACCTCAACCAGCGATGTCGATCAAAATAGCCGCGTAAATCATTCTTGTACATGAAATCATACTCCCACGTACCGTACCACCGTTGAAATCCCAGCATCGAGGGAGCAACTCCGTAATGAAACCCGATGAGCACCTCATGGAGCGTCTCATCAGTATCAGGGCTGCCATCCCCATCCTTATCCCCAGTGTTTTCGAACGTGTACTCGAATATGATCAGGTCATCGTAGTCTGGGTAGCTCCAGGCTCGCGAGGTTCGTGTGACCGTGATTCCGGTATTGGTCCCCCATTGAGCGACAATAATTTCCTCTGCTTCATTGGGATCGTAAGCCGGATTCAAGCTTCCGTCTTCCAACAAAGGATAATTCTCCATACGCTCAATGGAGATCGGGAACGAATACACCCCTGCCACGGTGATTGGCACATGCTGCCCGGACGATCCACCAAACGAAAACATGCGTTCGTCAAGGTTGAATATGTTCGTTCCGCTGTACGAAGCTGCAATTGAAATCCCGCCTCCGATAATATTGTGCTGGCCACTGTACTGAAGTCCATCAATGGTTGTGGCAGAATTCCCAGGCCATTCCATGAGTGGATCCAGCGTAATATCATGGTCTCTATAAAACCACTTGCGACCGATCTCGCCAGTATTATAGACGGTCTCGTGCAGCATACCTCGACGATGCACACGCTTATCCCGCAAGACTTGCGCCTCTGCAACCGACAGTGTCGCTGCCGTTGCCACGAGAATAAATATCAGAATGCGGTCCATAGGATTGCAGCAGTGTTAAGGTTACATGTTGAAGACCACACCCAATCGAATTGAGCGAGGTGCGTTGTCGTAGATACGGAACGTCTGCGTGGCAGCAAGATCGGGGTTGTTGCTATCCGGCAGGGCGAACTCAATATCCTCTCCATTCTCGTAGCGACGTAACGTTTCGGCATCCAAGAAAACTCTGTTGTAGTCGAATACACGCGCATTGAAGAGGTTGAAGAACTCAACGAAAACATCTAGCTCGGTAAAGCCTGCACCGACGGTTTTCGTCACCTTGAGGTCTGTATTATGCTCCCAGGGTGTACGCTCTGTGTTCAGCTTTGCAAAATTGTCCCCCAGTAATTCACTGGGCGTATAGGGCCTGCCACTCCTGGAATCATGCAAAAAGTTGATTCTGAGACGACCCAGTGGATAGCCACCGGCAATTCTGGGGCCCCAGTTCTGTGGCAGATTGACTCCGGCAATCAATACAAGCGCATGCCGCCGGTCAAAATTGAGCAGGATGTCTCGCGGGCTCGGGGCTTGGGTTTGCTCGTTGGTCTCATCAATGATGGGGCTGCGTCCGGTGGGCGTTGAATTTTTCCCAGTAGCCACCGAGAAATGATACCTGGCTGATCCGGAAATAAACCCTCTACGCTTATTCAGACGCAGACTGAAGCCGCGAATATTTGCGTAATCCCGATTCCCGAGCGACTCATACAGATTATCGTTTGAATCAATGTAGACCACGCGCTGGATCAAGTTTTTCACGTCTTTATAGTATCCGCTCACATCAAGCGTGAACCCGCTTGCGATGCCCAGCACCAAGCCTACATCGTAGCTTTTGGTTTCTTCCGGCTTCAAGAGGGGATTCCCAAGGCGCCTTGGCTCCACAGTCCCCAAGTTTTCGTTGAAGAGCGTCGTTCTGCTGCCAATCAGGCTTTCCAGACCGGGGCGCTTGAGATAGCTGCCGTAGTTGAGGTGGAATACCGCGCGTTCATTAATTGGGAATGAAAACCCAAGTCTGGGTTGTAACCGTGCTACGATGGGAGTATCCTCGGTTGCAGCATCTCTCTCATTGATCAGTGCTGGATTTGACGGATCCCTGAATGGGGAAAACGTATCGGTGTAGTACTGCACATTCTGATCATAGAAATCCAGACGCAATCCTACATTTGTGATCATCCCCTTGAATTCCATCTTGTCCTGAATGTACACGGCCCCTTCGTAGGGTCTCGCTTGATAGAATTCCTGTACGGCACTGGACCGGGAGGAATGATTCAGTCGATTCTCGACATCAATATCGTACAGGTTGCCCTGAATCCCCACTTTGATTTCGTGATTATTGGAGACCTGGCTGGTCAGAAACCCGACCGCTGAATAGGTCCAGGATTCCTCATCGAAAAAGTCATCATCCATCACCCCGGTTCGGAACCCATCCTCCCAGTAAAGTCGTTCCCAGACGGAACCGTCCGAGATGTCATCCCGAAAACGCTCTGGATCAATAACATCCACCCCTTCGGTGAGCTTTGTTCGCATACCATTCACAGTAAGCTCATAGTAGGTGCGATCACTCAGGACATGGGAGTAGACAAGTCCTACCCCCGCACTCCGGTCCAGGATTTTGTTCGCGCCAATCACACGATCATAGACCCATCTGTAGAAACCGCCCGAAGAATAGCTGAATTCCTGCTGGTAGGTGTTACCGTACATTGCATTCAGCTTCAATTTCATGCCTGGCCCGGGCTTCATCACCAGGTTCCCCATCACCTGCATCTGCCTGTCAGCTTCCGGCGTTGGCAGCATCGGCCATACCCTGTTGATCTGGGTTGCTACGAACAGGCGGCTGGTCTCGGAAATTGGCCCACCAAGAGTAAAATCAATGAGTGCATCCCAGCGGTTATTGTACTCATATCCAACATCGCGGTGGGTCCTCCTCCACAGATCGTATGCAAGCTGCGCTCCTTCCTCAGGATCAACCCTCGACCCAAATCCACGACCTATCGCGCCCTGCCACCTCGGTTTATCATCATTTTCAGGATCAGGAGCTTCCCACCACTCCAGGTTATTCATAAGGCGGATATAGGGATTGTTTGCCGGGTCAAACACACTTCCCCCGAAGTGCTTGTAGCTAGGTGCACGTGTACGAACCTCAGCACGACTACTCCAAGAGTCTCCACCTTCCTTGGTTGAGATGTTGATGACCCCACTCATCGCATTGCCATACTCGGCCGCAAACCCACTCGTAATGACCTCTACCTCTTCCACCGCACTCAGCATGGGTGTAAATGAACGCGATGAATTCAGGGGATTAACAATCCCCATCCCAGCCAGCACGTAGAGTTCTTCGTTAGATCGTCCCCCTCTGAAATGCCCGTCATTCACCTCTGCCTGAAGTCCCAGCACATCAGACAGGTCAGTAATGCCGGCAATCTGCTCCACCTCTTCTGGACGGATGATTTCCAAGGTGGCTGTCTGATCAACTTCAACATCCGGACGCTCAGCAATGACGAGTAGTTCCTCTCCTTCGGCTGTTGCTTCCTCCAGGATAAAATCAATTGTTGTCGTCTTATTGATGTTGACGATGACCTCGGACTGCGTCACGGCTCGGAATCCGATAAAAGATGCACGCAGGTTGTAGGTGCCCGGCTCTACATTCAGAATAAAAAACCGGCCATCTATGTCCGTGGATGATCCTCTGGTTGTACCGGTAATCACCACATTCACGCCAACCATCCCTTCTCCGGTCACATCCGTAACGACACCCGTAATTTTGCCGGATTGGGCATTCGCGGGAACGGATGCCATTAGATGCACGAGAACGAGAACGGCCGCGCATGCGAGACCTTGAAGGTACTGAGTCATAGCCAGTGCATAGAATATGTAAGATGTCATACATATTTTACGAAAAAATATTCAGATATGCAAACCAGTTCCGATCCTATCACATCCTCTGCTTTTTTGCCAATAATTCTGCGGGATTCGGCAATCTTTGTGTCGGCCGAATCCGGCTTTCGCGATCTGAAAAGAACAATCTGGCACGTTTTTTGACGACATCGCTCATCAAAAACGCATTTCACCTACATCTCGTTACTCGCAGCTTAATCCTATACCATGCGTCCAAACATGAATACCTGTCGAAGTGCTGCCTCCGGTACCCTATCACTCACGAGGCAACGTCCCATCGTGTTGTCGTGCAGATGGTTGATAGATTCCATCCACTCATCGATAATAGGATGTCTTGTGATTTTGATTATTTCTGGCTGCAATCAAACAGACACATCAATACGAGATAACGACGATTACCAAACGGAGACATCAACAAATGACAATTCCGCTTCGGTGACTCCCTATACAGCAGATACGCTGGCGAAAGATAGAACTGATAATCAAACAGAAACATCAACGAATGACGACGATTCCGCTTCAGTGCCCCCCTATTCAGCCACGATCACACTGAACGAAGTCGGTGAGATTGAGCTCTTTATGACAGATGAGGCTATCCTGAGTCTACCGCATACCGTACATATTGATAGTAGGGGGAATATTTTTTGGGCTGAATCCAGACCCCCCATTTACGTATTCAATAGTGACGGCGTATTTATTGGATCAATTGGTGCATACGGGGCTGGTCCAGGCGAGTTGAGAGACATAGAGACGTTCAACATCGATAGTGGGGGGAATTTCCATGTTTTTGACGCCAGTATCAGCCGAATTAGCCGATTCTCATCAGACTTTTCTTTCGTCCGCAGTTATAGTATTGCTGCTGATCGTTCTAGTAGAGCAATCCTGAATAACCAAGACCACTTTGTGATGCTTCGCGAGGCGTGGTATAATGGTTTAAAGCCAGCGCTGGTGATCTATGATCAAAATGGCAAAATGATCTCCAGTTCAGGCGAAATGCCCATTTCGGCGAAGGTCCAAAACAGCCTTTCTCCAGGCGGTGGTATTGCTGTTGACACAGAAGATAATATCTACTACTCGTACATATCCGATCACAGGATATGGAAAACAGACTCAAAGGGAGATCTAATTGATGTTTTTGATTCCGAACCCTCATATTACATTGCTCCAGATGAAGGATTATTGAATCAATTAGAGAAACGTGATTCTCCCCCTAACCCTGAAGTCCTCACCGAGCGCCTGCGTCATTTTTATTCTATCTCACGAATTGCAGGAATACACGCCGTCAAGGAAAGGGATCTAATATTCCAAGAAATCATGACCCCTGATTATGACAACGGGGAGAGAGAGCTTCGAGTAGATCTTGAAGTCTGGCATAGCTCGGGGTTTAAAATTGGAACTGTCATTTCAAGCCCCGGCAACGTCTCTTTCATAGACGAATCCCACATCTACTACGTGAATCTTCCGAGTGGAGATGAAAATCCTTCTCTGGTAGTCTACACCTACGATATACTGTGAAATGTATTGCCTCCCGACAAAAGCAATAACGCGTGTTCCGAATTTGAGCCTATAAATTTAACCGTATTGAATCCAGCATGAAATTTCGTTCTCTTGCGTTAGATAGACTGTCCTACGTATTGCTTAGGATTTTAGCGGTTCTTATGCCCCACTTCTCGTCAAATTAAGTCAGTCCTAATCGATATCTGAGGATTGAGGCTTGAGATGTTCAGCTCTTGTGTGGAGGCGATGGACATAGCTACAGAAGAGATTGCGTTCAAGCTCCCGGTGGTTGTATTTGGATCTCACTGAGTGGGCGATTTAGATGTCAGTACTCAGGTAGGCAAAATAACTCTGACGATGCGGTTTACCGCACGGATCTAGGACCCTTGCAGGTTCAGAGGTTAGCTGGATGGTCTATGATCTTCCTGCACCTGGATCAGCGCCGGTAAAAACAGTAGTGCAGCTAACAGTGTCGACCCAATCCCCGTGATCGCAAGGGATCCGATCGTGTTCAGACCCGGATGAAAACTCAAGAGTAGCCCCCCAAATCCCACCATCGTCGTCACTGCTCCCATCGTAACATGCTCCCCCGTTGAGCGCAGGATGCGCCAAAGCGTCCCCGCCCCTTCCTCTCGATAACGATGGACTAAATGAGCTCCCGCATCGTTGCCAATCCCAATAATTGCCGGGATCACGAACAGATTGTAGAAATTGAGGCGCATACCAAACAGCTGCATAAACAAAATCATCCAGATCACGCCAACAACCAGCGGCAACATTGCCAAAAGCGCCCACCGAAACCGACCAAAATTGACCCACATCAATAGCGTCACAATAATCAGCGTCGCCAATATCATGTACGGGCTTTCCTGCCGCATCAGACGCAGAACATCGGCGGCAACAATTGATGGAGATCCTGCGTGGTACGTTTTCCCGTCCGCGGTCGTGACGTTTGCTACATCTTCAGCAAAAGCCATGGACTTGCGTCCATCTGAGAGCCCCACTCCCGGCAGGATCGTGATATAACCCCCTAGCTCCCCCGTCTTGGACATGAAGCGCTGACTCAACAGCTCCGGTACATCCTCCACCGCAAGCGGTGTCCGTGTCTGCGCAGCCCTTCGAATGCGTTCCAGGTCGGCATCTCCTGCCAGAACCGGATCCGTTAGCAGTGAATCCCGGATGTAGGCAATCTGTGCGATCCTTGCCGTTTGTTTCTCCGGCTCCAGTGGAAACCGGTCCTGAAGCGTTTCCACGCCCCGGATAGTGGTTCGAAAACTGTCTGTATCAATTACATGCAGAACGGTATCCCTCTCTATTCTCCTCCGTAGCGCTTCTGCAACCGCAGGTGCCTCCGCTGGATGATCCACAACAATGTATGCGGGGTTCCTGCGATTAAAATCGCTGTATGCGGCCGCAACTTTCGAGTTGACTGCGATCCAATCCTCATATTCCGGCTCCAAAACGGAAAACCGATATTCGAACTCAACCCTCGGCGCCATAAACAAGGCAATGACCGTAACGAGAGCACATCCCGCCAAGAGTCCACGAGCTCCAACCAGAGGTCCACGTACGACCGTTTTTATCGGTCGACTCCGCTCAAAATGTAATATCCTCCAGCGCTCACACAGTACCAACAGTGCTGGCAGTACATGGAGGGTGGAAATCAATGCAACCAACACTCCGGTCCCCGCCAAGAATCCAAATTCGCTGAACCCTTTAAAGTCCGCCGCGACCAACACGTACATTGCAGCAGCCGTGGTAAATGCCCCCACCGCAATCGCCTGCCCGGTGCTCATGAACGTGTTCTCTGCGGCAACCTCCACGCTGTGACCCGCCCCCCTTTCCTCTATATAGCGTGCATAAAAATGGATTCCGTAGTCAATGCCCAACCCAAAAAGAACCAGTCCAAGCGTTGAACTGAACAGATTCAGGGTCTCATAAGCCAAAAACCCTATCGCCGCGGTCCAGGCTAAACTCATCAGAAGAGGGATTCCAATCAATAGAGCCGTCACCGGTGCACGTGCGAGCTCGGACCAGACCGCCTTCCTTCCGCGCAACTGTATTGCCTTGACAAAGAAGTAAGCCATCAGTACCAAAAGTACTGCGAGAGCACCCGCGCCAAAAGAACCGACGACATCGTCCGTAATGGCACGCACTTCTATACGTTGTCTCCATAATCGGCCGGCGAGATACGTCCGCATCTCTGTGTGATAGGTGGAAGGCCCCACCTGCTGGATTACACTGCGAAGACGACCATAAACGGCTTCTATGTAATCCACATTGGAGGAGGAGCCTGGAACAAAGAAGCGAACGACCAGAATCGTGCTGTCTGCGCTCACCCGATACTCTGGCCCTACAATCTGATCGAAGATCTCTTCCAAAGACTCAACCTCCGTGTCCTCCTCCTCTTCCTCGTCATCTAGGCTGAAAAAGAACGGATTCGCCGCGAGCTTGGCCTCTACGATCTGATCCTCCAGCCAGGTTGTCAGTGTGCTTAATTCCTCATCCGTCGCGAAATACAACCCGTTATCCGCCATAAATTCTGTATCCCTCCTTAGCTCCTCCCTCAAAAACAGTGGCTCGTCTGTTATCGAATCCCGCAATGCCATCACTTGGGGAACCAGAGCTTGTGCAAATGCCAGATTGTCGGTAAATGAAGGGCTTTCAATTGCCAGATCCACCGAAACTTCCCCTGCACCTATCGTATCCCGGATTTTCTCAAGAGACGCAACACTGGGATAAGACTCGGGAATCAGGTTGGCAAAATCCGGGTCGATCGTCAACCGCCCTGCGAGCATTACACTGCCAATGGAAATCAAGAGAGCCGTCACCAGCACGGGGCCAGGATACCGTACCACAGTGCGGATCCATCCACGTAACCGGGCAAAGAGGAACGTCATTCTCCAGAAAGTGCTACGATGTCGTCAAAGTATACATCGGCCACTCCTCCTGTATTGTCACTGTCATTCCATAACATGATATAAAGCGGGAATTGTGGAGGTTGTCTGCCAAAGAACATCTCATAATCCTCGACGACATTCCGTTCAATCTCAATCCACCCCTCGTTGATCTCAAGAGCTGAGGAAACAACCAATGCCTGAAGCTTCCCATAACGAGCTAATGCCCCCTTGGGCAGTGTACTGCTGTAGGTGTACTTGATCGTACAGGGTCGCCCAAGCCAGTCATTACACTCAAACGCAATATACAGGGCCGCTCCGGTGTCGTTCAGGCTTCTCCGGTCTTCTCTTGCCCCTTCTGGCAACTGATCCGCCCGCCAGCGCCAACGCAACCGGGGAAATTGGTCCACATCCCATTCAAGCCCATCCCCTTTTGGCAAAGCGATCTGCACAGACTCCCCTTGTGTATATGCCCGCAGAACCTGCCCTCCCTCTCCCATAACCACCTTCACGTAATCATTGGGTTTGGCATGATCCGGTGGAAGGACTCGCATCGTTCTTGACCGTTTGTCCGGTATTCTCCATAAACTGGGAAGACCATCTATTTCATAGCTCCCAAAGTCCTCAATGACCAGAGACTTCTGGGCAGAGGCACTCGGGGTACATGAACTCGCAAAAATGAACAGAGAAAGGATTGTGATCGCGCGCATTTTTGGGAAAAAGGCCGGGCTTCTTGACGCGTCAAGAAGCTATTTGGTCACAGGGATCGCCTCTTTTGGCATTTGAACCGAAAGGGTTGTAAAAAAGAGTAGATTAATCAGTCGGTTTACTAATGCCACAGCCACAAAGAGTGCAGCGATGTGCGGTTCGGAAACAGTCAACGCCCCCGCAATACCCACTGCAACTCCAGCGACAACAAGGTCCTGGTTCGGTATGAACGGTAGTCTGTAGACGACAATAGAAGTTGCAGCATATGTAAACCATGTCTCTAATGGAACTTCAGGCATTGCAAGATGCCACATGGTGATTTCCAGAACCTGCCTTACAAGTACACGGGCAACATGAAGCCCAAAAACAATTCGTGTTTCCTTCCACGGCATAGAGAAAAGCCATTTCCGGCGCGTAAACACAAGCACTAAAAGGATTAGCAGGGTACCGCCAATTCCACCAATAAGGACGGCTGCCTGTGTTTCTCCGATCAGATCGCGCACATTCACCTGTCCCTCCAGGGCAAAAAAAGCAAGCAACAGTAGTGCAGTCAGTGTCGAGGCAACCGCGGAAACAATATTCATATCCCGAATACACTCCATCAGCGACCGACTCGACATCGCGACATGATCCCGGGCCCAGGCGAAGATGTATACTTCGCCGGAGTACCCCAAAACATCTCTGTTCAGGATACGCTTTTTGATAAAGGCCCGGATTGCAGGACCTGGACGGAAATCCCATACAACCCGGTAAGCCAAAAACTGTATCGTGGGCAAAAGGAAGTACAGTACGACCAGCAGCACGTAGAACCCGGGATTCCTCGGCAGCGCCTGAAACACGCTGCGGAAATCATACTCGCGCAATTGCCACACCATGAACAAAACGATGCCAATGGTGAAACTTATCCGCGCAATGCGCAGAATACGTTTGCCTCGCCGCGTCGTGCTCAATTCTGTTAGACGTTCCTGTATCTTCATGATCGAGGCGGTGACCTTTCCGTAGATTGCCCGAATGAAGGTCTATATTGTATCTTTAGCAAAATCCTTTCTGTCACCTACGTCCTGGCTATGATTCAGCAAAAACCCGGCCACTCATTTGAGTCTCTCAAGATTGGCGATTCGTATGACTTCCATCGCTTCATTAGTGAGGACGATGTCCTAACATTCGCCCAGATCACCGGAGACGACAACCCTCTCCATGTGGATGCTGAATATGCCAAAAACACCCGTTTTGGAGATCGTATTGTCCATGGCATATTCCTTCTAGGGCTCATCTCGAAGGTTCTTGGACGGGACTTTCCCGGCCCCGGTAGTGTGGCAGTATCTATTTCATGTCGGTTTCTGCGTCCTGTACGTGTCAACTCGGAAGTGCGTGTTTCGGTCAAGATTATTGAAAAATTAGAGCAGCGGCGCTATGCGAAGGTGGAAACCTTCGTATTCACTGATGCCAATAAAAAAGCTTTAGTTGGAGAAGCGACCATTATACCTCCGACGGATCCGGAATGATTTCTCCGTGAAGAACTTGGATGCATTGGTTAGAAGCTCCCTTTTGCACAATCCGGGAGCGTATTCTATCGGCATCTGCAACGGTTACGATGCTCTGTCCCGTAGGTGCGTCCTGCAGCCAATCTAAAATCACGTCGGTCCGCTCCTGGTCCAGAGAATCAAATACGTCATCAAGTAACAGTATTGGCTTTTCTTCCAACCGGGAGTCCAGATAATAGTACTGCGCCAACTTGAGTGCAATAGCAAACGAACGGTGTTGACCGGTTGAGGCAAAGCGCCGCACCAGCTGCCCATTCAGCTTAAAAACTAGTTCGTCGCGGTGAGGGCCAACGGTGGTTCGCCCCAATTCTCTGTCACGACTGGCCGCTTCCCCAAGCGCAGATATAAGTGCCTTCTCTGCCTCTTCAGCAGACGAATGTTTCTCTTCTGGAATGGGACCCTGATAAGTAATCGCCGGTTCTTCAATCGCCTCTCCGAGCTGTTGCCATGCACGTTTAAGTTCTTCGCTGAACTTTTGAAGAAAGGCGGCACGCAGGGCAACAATTCGTCCTCCGATCCTGGCCAGAACGGCATTGAGCGGTTTAATCATGTCCATGTCCAACGGATTCATACGATTGCGGACCAAGTATTCATTGCGCTGTCTCAGAGCACGACGGTATCCGATGAGATCTTCCAGATGAGCCGGTCTCGCCTGACTAAGCATGCTGTTCAGAAATTTTCGACGCTCCTCCGGCCCGCCATACGTCAGGTTCTGATCACTGGGTGCAAATAGAACGATCGGAACAACCCCAACAATATCCGCTAGTCGATCAAGTGGAGCACCGTTGATAAACATGCGCTTCCCTTGTCGTACAGCAAATGCAATCCGTATTTCCACTTCCCGCCGCAGGGACCCCTCAAATTTGCCCTCGACCTCAAAAAATGGTTGGCTACGCTGAAGCACGTAGCGATCTACACTAGTTAGAAAACTCTTGGAAAGACAGAGGTAGTGAATCGCCTCCAGGATATTGGTCTTGCCGGCGCCGTTTGGTCCGTACAGCAGGTTTATCCCAGGCGCCAATGTCAACGTCGTGTCAGCATGCGCCCGCATACCTCGAAGACAGAGTGAGCGCAGGATCATTGCATCAGGTATATAATTCCCTTACGCAATCTTGGTATATTCGTTCGCATGTTGGTTCATTTACACGACCAAAGCGTATACCAGCCTTTTACTCCCATCCATCAATGACGGCACCTCCGCCTCTGTTCGAAGAGCTTCAAAGCCTAGTTACCGAACAGCGCAATCCGCGCTCAATGAATATTGACAACGCATCCGTAGAGGAAATCCTCACGATTATCAATACGGAGGACCATCTTGTCCCCCAAGCCGTGAAGGAACAACTCCCCTATATTGCAAAAGCGGTGGAAATTGTAACGACAGCACTGGAAGGCGGTGGACGCCTGATATATATTGGCGCGGGCACCAGTGGGCGTCTCGGAATTCTGGATGCATCCGAATGCCCCCCTACGTTTGGGTCTTCTCCCGAAGATATTCAGGGGATTATTGCCGGCGGAAAGGAAGCTGTTTTCCGATCGCAGGAGGGCGCCGAAGATGTAGCCTCCGATGGCGCAGAGGCCCTTCGCGAAAGAGGATTGCATGCAAATGATGTGGTTTGTGGTATCGCGGCGAGCCGACGTACTCCTTTTGTGATAGGAGCAATGGCTGAAGCCCGCAAAACGGGATGCAAGACGCTCTTCATCACCTGCAATCCCCGTTCCACATTTGATCTAGATGTGGATGTAGCTATTTGTGTCGTTGTAGGCCCGGAAGTCATCATGGGATCAACTCGCATGAAGAGCGGAACTGCCCAGAAACTGGTCCTGAACATGATCACAACTGCTTCTATGATTCGCTTGGGGAAAGTCTATCAGAATATGATGGTTGATCTGCAGATGACCGCCGAAAAGCTGACCCAAAGATCCCGTCGCACGGTCATGACCGTTACCGGACTGAACTATGAGGAGGCAACGAAAGCGCTTAAAGCTGCCGACGGTCATGTGAAAACAGCTCTGGTCATGATTCTCGGTGATGTTTCGAAAGAGGAGGCCTTGGAAAGATTAGAAAAATCGAATGGATTTGTGCGAGGTGCTCTGGAGTAGCCTTTATTGAATCCAAAAATCGTTTGGCGGCGCAATGTTTCACGTGAAACACTAGAAAGTTCGCTTTTGGTTTGGCTGATAATCCGTTACAACGACTGTCTTCCCGATTCTCTGGGGTTTCTTCTTTTCAGGCGTTTTACACATGGTGTACACAGGCCAGAGGAGCTCACGTGTGCCTTTTACGAGATGCCCCTGGATCATTACCTGCATTTTTGCTCCAGCACGCCTGGAAATCTGGACGCTCCCTGGCTTGCATTCTGCCAGAATCAGAAGATGCACGCCTGCTGCACGGTGATTTGACGGAACTAGGCCTACCAAGCCTCTTGTTTCCCCCGTTCGGATCCACACCGTACGATGACGAGCAGGTTGAAGATTCGGCTCCCATGGTCCGGCGGCATGATGTGCTGCAACAGCTTGATATGCACGAGCAGACTGTGGTGGTTGCCGGCCTACAGGCGGTCCTGGAGCGGATGCCTGCACCGGAAAAAACGCTGGCGGAGTCCGTTACCGTGCGTGTACAGGACCATACTCCACCAGATCAACTCGTTGACCTGCTTGCTGAAAAAGGGTTTATCCCCGTCTCCTTCGTGCAGGAAGCCGGTGAATTCGCATGGCGGGGCGGGATTGTCGACGTATTCCCGTTTTCCGGAGGACTGCCTCTGCGCCTCGAGTTCTTCGGCAATGAGCTTGAGTCGATCCGGGAATTTGATGCCGTCAGTCAACGGTCTGTCAGCCGCCTGAGTAGCGCCCGGCTGGTCCCCCAACCGATCCACGCCTCCAGGGGGACTCCCTGGGTTTCTCTGCTGGATTCAATCACCGATGATACCCTCCTGGTTCTTTTTGAAGAACCCCGACTGAAGGAAATCGCCGATGCCGTGTGGCAGGATATTCGCAAGCGATACAAATCAAAAGCCCAATCCGGGGCGGAATGTCCGGTTCCAGAATCACGATATCTAACACCGGATGTATTCACTTGCGGCTATGCATCAAAGCCCCAGATTCATGTTCATGCATCGGATTCAAGTCCTGAAACCGTGATCCAGGTCGGTGCTCGTCCGCAGCCCTCCTTTGGCGGCCATATGGATCTCGTTCGCTTGGACTTGACAGAGCCTAGCCGGAAGCACACCCACATCATCTGTGATAGCTCCGCCCAGCAAAAGCGTTTAGAATCGTTGCTGGACGAGCTGCAGGACTCTGACAAGTTGACCTTTCTGGTCGCATCACTTCACAGCGGATTTACGCTGCCAGACATTGGCCTGGCAGTCTACACCGATCACGAAATATTCGGCCGGTATTTCCGTCCACGCACTCGAAAAGCCTCCCGTACGGGCGGGCTTCGCCTCCAGGAACTGCAAAATCTTAAACCCGGGGACTTTGTTGTGCACAAGGAATTTGGAATCGGTAAGTTCGCGGGGCTTAAAGTGATCACGGTCAAAGGGCGCAGCCAGGAGGCCGTGCGGCTCATTTACGCGCGTGACGATGTCGTATTCGTGAATGTGAACGCTCTGTACAAGCTCAGCAAATATGCGGGAAAAGACGGCCAAGTCCCTTCACTGACCCGATTAGGATCAGGACAATGGGAACGCACCAAAAGCAGGGCAAAAAAGCGGATTAAGGATATTGCACGGAGATTGATCAACCTCTATGCCCAGCGCAAATCTTCCGAGGGGTATACTTTTTCGCCGGATTCGATTTGGCAAAAAGAGCTGGAAGCTTCTTTTCCGTGGCAGGATACACCCGATCAGTATGAAGCATCGGAGGCGGTCAAACGTGACATGGAATCTGCGACCCCGATGGATCGCCTGGTTTGTGGGGATGTTGGCTTTGGAAAGACGGAGGTAGCGGTTCGGGCTGCGTTTAAAGCCGTTCAGGATGGGAAACAGGTTGCATTGCTTGTCCCCACGACAGTTCTGGCTCGGCAGCACTACCTCACGTTTCGTAAACGCCTGGAGCAGTTTCCCGTACGGGTCGACGTGCTCTCACGCCGTGTCAAGGGTGTAGCCGCCCGAAAACTGCTTGCTGATGTGAGCCAGGGAAAAGTAGATGTTCTTGTTGGCACCCATCGACTGGTTTCCAAGGATGTCTCCTTTTCAGATCTGGGGCTTCTGATCATAGACGAGGAGCAGCGGTTCGGGGTTCGAATCAAGGAAAAGCTGCGCGAACTGCGCGTCAATGTGGATACGCTGACCTTGACCGCGACTCCAATCCCCCGTACGCTGCAATTTTCTCTCATCGGTGCGCGTGACCTTTCTATCATCAATACTGCACCACCAAACCGGCAACCCATCCACACGCAAATTCATTCCTCCGACTGGGCACTGATCAGTGATGCGATTCTTTATGAAGTTAACCGCGGAGGGCAGGTCTTCTTTATTCACAACCGTGTGGCTTCCATTGGAGACAAGCTGATCAAGCTGCAGGACCTTGTCCCTGGTGTCCGCTTTCGCATTGGTCACGGTCAAATGCCCGGCGCAGAGCTTGAGCAGGTTATGACCGACTTTGTTGATCACAAGTTTGATGTCCTGTTATGCACTTCCATCGTGGAGAATGGGCTTGATATCGCAAATGCCAACACCATTATTGTTGATCGGGCACACTTATTTGGCCTGGCAGAGATTCATCAGTTGCGTGGGCGGGTCGGTCGAAGTGATCGCAAAGCATTTTGTTATCTGCTGGTCCCTTCCATTCATGCTCTGAGCCGGGATGCTCGGCAGCGCCTGCAGGCCGTTGAGCAATTCAGTGACCTTGGGAGTGGATTCCATCTTGCCATGAGGGATCTGGATATCCGGGGCGCGGGAAACATTCTCGGTGGGGAGCAAAGCGGTTTTATTGCAGACCTTGGGCTCAGTACGTATTACCAGATGCTGGATGAGGCTGTTAGAGAGCTGCGCAATGAGGATTTTCCCGAACTCTTCAAGGATGTTGACCTCCCGCTGCCGGAAGATACCCTTGTCGATCTTGAGGTGAATGCCTCCCTTCCCAAACCCTATGTGTCCAATGACCTCGAACGCCTGGCCCTCTATCGCAGGATTGGAGAAGCTACAGAGCAATCTGCACTTGACGAATTAGAAGCGGAGCTCCGTGACCGGTTTGGCCCACTTCCAATCCCGGCTTCTCAACTGTTTCTGGGAGCCGGTATGCGACTGATTGGGCAAACCCTGCGTCTTCCCCGGATCTCATACCGAAACCAGCGGCTATTTTTGCGCTTGCCGGACAGCCACGAGGATCAACAATTCTACCTAGAACAGTTTGATTCATTTTTAGGAGCGCTCGACGCGCTCCCGAATCAGTACGTTCTCAAAGAATCAAAGGCGGGTAAGATGCGCGCTATTGTGCAGGATGTTCCGTCGGTGGAGGCGGCTTATGAGATTCTTTGCCAGATAGCAGCGGAGCAGACCTCACCTGAACCAGAAACCGGGAAGAACCCGACACCGGTATCTGTTTGATTTGAATCGCCGGGAAACCCGTTACCAGTTCCCTTTGCTCAGCTCTCAAGTCACCCCCTTTGAGACAATAGAGGACTCCTTCCGATGTCGCAACACGCGTGTGCCACTGCCACAGGGTGCGAAGTGGGGCGGTCGCTCGCGACACGCTGCATTGGATCTCAAAGGGAAACTCCTCTGCCCGGCCATGCCACGGATATAAATTCAGCAGATCCAGCTCCCGCTTGAATGCCGTGACCGCGTGAATTTTTTTCTGAGCGGCATCAACTGCATACACCTTCACATCTGGAAGCATAACTGCCATGGGGATCGCGGGCAACCCTGCCCCCGTGCCCCAGTCTGCAAGCGAAGATCCCGCGGTAAATGGCTGCTCTACAAAGGCCAGACACTCCTGAATATGTTCAATAAATCCTTCCGCTGTCGTGCGCCTCGAGAGCAAGTTCAACCGCTTGTTGTAGCTCTGCAGGAGATTGGCGTAGGCTCGAAGCTTTTCCCGCTGCCAAGGTCGGATTGATAGCGGGAAATGTTTCACGTGAAACATTGTTTTTGTCTACTCTCTCTCAGCGCTCCAAGAGCACCATCAAAACGGCAATATCCGCTGGACTTACGCCGCTGATTCTCGAAGCCTGTCCGAGCGTTTCGGGTTGGATTTTGCTTAATTTTTCTCGGGCTTCCATGGTAATATTATTGACTTCAGCAAAGTTGAAGCTTCGGGGAATTTGCCGGCTCTCCATCGCAATCATCTTTTTTGCTTCTTCCTCCTGCCTTGCTACATATCCGGCATATTTGATCGAGATTTCCGCAAGTTGTTCGACCGGTTCCATTCCTGGAGCTGGGTCCACGATCTGACTGGCAATCCCGGCCGCCTCCAACAGATCCTTCAGGCCCACCTCTGGACGCCGTACGACCTGAATGGCCTTGATCGGCTCATTAATTGGAGTAGTTCCAGCTTCTTTCAAATAATAATTACATGATTCAGGGTGAATTGTATGCTCTGATAACCTCGCAATTATCGCTTTTACCGCTTCCTGACGCACTCGCATTCGCTGATAGCGGGCTTCGGATACCAGCCCGAGGCGTTGTCCCAGAGGGGTGAGTCGCTCGTCTGCGTTATCCTGACGAAGCAGCATACGATGTTCTGCTCTGGACGTGAACATCCGATACGGCTCCTCCGTCCCTTTGGCAATCAGGTCATCAATCAGGACCCCGATG
Organism: Rhodothermaceae bacterium; assembly: GCA_009838195.1. Taxonomy (NCBI): domain Bacteria; kingdom Pseudomonadati; phylum Rhodothermota; class Rhodothermia; order Rhodothermales; family Rhodothermaceae; species Rhodothermaceae bacterium. The sequence goes on from VXSC01000011.1 coordinate 183,612, forward strand.
TATGCCTCCGAGCGGCGAAGAATCACCGGACTTTCTGCGCCAAGCCCGCGGACCGCATTGATCCCTGCCATGAGCCCCTGCGCGGCCGCTTCCTCATACCCGGTCGTGCCGTTGATCTGTCCTGCAAAAAACAACCCCCGAACCCTCTTCGTCTCTAGGGAATACTGAAGCTGATGCGGCGGAAAATAGTCATACTCAATCGCATACCCTGGGCGCAGCATATGGACATGCTGCAACCCTGGCGCCTTGCGCAGGGCCTCTTCCTGGATTTCTTCCGGCAAACTCGTCGAAAATCCGTTTACGTACACCTCTGTTGTTCGTCGACCTTCCGGCTCCAGAAAAAGCTGGTGACGCTCCTTTGCGGCAAATCGATCAATCTTGTCTTCTATGGAAGGACAGTATCTCGGGCCCGCACCCTCGATCCGTCCCGCAAACATTGGGCTTTGCTCAAATCCCTTTCGCAGGACTGCATGCACCTCTGGATTGGTCCAGGTGAGATGACAGCTGAGTTGATCCTTGGTCAATTCATCGGTCATAAAGGAGAAGGGGCTTGGATTTTCATCTCCCGGCTGCTCTGTTGTTGCAGCATAGTCAATCGTAGTTCCATCTACACGTGGTGGCGTACCTGTCTTCAGTCGGCCACTTTCAAACCCTAATTCATGCAATTGGCCGGTCAGACCGGTGCTTTGCCGCTCCCCCATACGCCCACCCCCAAACTGACGCTCCCCAACATGAATCAACCCGTTCATGAACGTACCGTTTGTGAGGATCACGGCCTTCGCGCCATAGGTGCGACCCAGTCGAGTCCGTACTCCACAAATCCGGCCATGGTCCACCTCAAGGGCCGTCACCATGTCGGCACGCATGTAGAGTCCCGGGATGTTTTCCAAGGCTTCCCGTACAAAGGTTGCATACTCGATCCGGTCTGATTGTGCACGGGGTCCCCATACTGCCGGCCCTTTCCGGCGATTCAGCATCCTGAACTGAATACCGGCCGCGTCTGCTGCAGAGCCCATGATGCCTCCCAGCGCATCAATCTCACGCACAATGTGCCCCTTGCCAATCCCGCCAATTGCTGGATTGCAGGACATCCGGCCAATCGCTTCTAGGCTCATAGTGATCAGAAGTGTACGAGCACCCATACGAGCAGTGGCTGCTGCCGCCTCTGTCCCTGCGTGCCCGCCACCAACCACAATAACGTCAAAGCTTGAGTCCATCTCTGTACTACTTACCAATGCAAAATCTCGAAAAGATTGTCCCCAGTACCGTCTCGTTGGTAATAACACCGGTAATCATTCCCAGTTCACGCGCGGCAGCACGCAAATCCAATGAAAAAACGTCCGGCGGCTGATTTGCATTCAGTGCCGTTCTCGCACCCAATAGTGCCTGGTGTGCACTCTTAAGGTGGGTTTTATGCCTTGCATTGATCACCGTTCTGGTTGCGTCAGCATTCCCAAAGCTCTTTGTCGCCTGCTCAAGCAGTGCACGAACCAGAGGCTCCACCGCCTTGGGACCATCGATTGCCGCCAACTGCAATCCTATCCTTTTTCCATCCGGGACAAGATCTGCTTTGTTTCCAACCAGGACCACTGGCATGTTGTCCAGGTTATTCAGTGCAGTTTGATCTTCTTCTAGAAGCCCGCAGGCGAGATCATAGACATAAACCACGATATCTGCCTTGTTGATCATTCGATAAGCACGCTGAACGCCTTCCTGCTCAATGGAGTCTGTGCTTTTTCGCAGCCCTGCAGTATCCATAAAGCGAAATCGCAATCCTCCAAGTTCAGCATCAACCTCCAGTACGTCTCTGGTCGTCCCCGGCTCTTTGCTTACAATTGCCCGGTCTCGACCCGACAGGCTGTTCAGTAAAGTGGACTTCCCTGCATTCGGTCGACCGGCAATTACAACCCGAATTCCCTCTCTCACAACGGTCCCAAGGCTTGTTGACTCAAGTAATTCCTGCACCTGTCCCAACGCGTTCTCAATCAGATTGCGGAGCGTGGTCCGATCTGCAAATTCGACATCCTCATCGGTGAAATCAATTTCGAGTTCCGCCAGTGCGCACAATTCGAGGATTGCGGTCCGCAACGCTTCAAGTCCTTCTGAATAATACCCTTCATAGGCTGCCAAGGAAACCCTGTGTGCCTGCTCACTGGAGGCATGGATCAAGTCCGCGACTGCTTCTGCCTGGGCAAGATCCATTTTTCCCGCCAGGAAGGCACGCTGAGTGAACTCGCCCGGCTGTGCCAGTCGGGCACCCTGGTCGACCAGGCTTTGCAGCACCAATGCCGCCACATAGTCCCCTCCGTGGCAGGTAATCTCCACTACATCCTCCCCGGTTGCGGTACGGGGTTTGCGAAATACCGTCGCCACAACCTGATCTATCCTGGAGCCCTCAGGACTTTCCCACATGCCAACATGCGCAGTGTGGGACGCAGCCGTCTCAAGGCTCTGCCCCGAAAAACAGGTGGACGCGATTGGACAGGCCTCGGGCCCGGACACACGAACTATTGAAAGCGCCGCAAGACCGGGTGCGGTCGCAATCGCCGCAATCGTATCCTGGGCGAGCATGGTGAATCACTTACGAGCCTTCTTTCCAGAGCCTTTGACAACTCCTCTTACCGGCTTGATTTTGCTTGATTTTTTGACTGCGGTTTTTTCTGAAGCAGCTTTCTTCTTCATCGATTTATTGATGAACTGCTGCTGCACCGCCGAAAAAACGTTGAAACAGAAATAATATAAGCTTAGTCCAGATGGCAAACGATTGAAAAACACGAAAATCATCACCGGCATCATATACATAAAGATTTTTGCCTGCGGCCCGGATGCGGGGGTTGCCTGCATCCGCATCTGCACGATCATGGACAGGCCCATGAGAATCGTGAAGCCTGCAACGAAGTCCCCATAAAACGGAATTGCAAATGGCAGATTCAAGATTACATCCGGAGCGGACAGGTCGGGAGCCCAGAGAAAGCCCTGCTGTCGAATTTCGATGGATTGCTGCAAAAACTGCCACAGAGCAATGATGATTGGGTACTGCAACAGCATCGGCAAACAGGCTCCCAGAGGATTGGTGCCGGACTCGCGATACATCTTGATGGTCGCCTCCTGCTGCTTTTGCGGATTGTCAGGATATTTTTCCTTGATCTCCTGCATTTTGGGTTGCAGTTCCCGCATTTTCGCCATACTCTTGTAAGAGCTGAGCGTCAACGGAAGCAGAACCACCTTGATCAACAAGCAAAAGACGATGATCACCAGACCATAACTTTCAATGATGCTGCTCAGGAATCCGAATACTGGAATAAACACCGCGATTGCGAGCGGCCTTGTCATCCACTCAAAAGCATCCCAGCCATAGTCTACCATCCCGTAGACCCCGTCATAGCGACTGATCTTGCGGTATTCAAGCGGACCCAGATAGATTCGGTAGGTATCTGGAGCTTCATCCGGGGGACCAACAAACAGGCTAGCACGAAAATCGACAGTTACCTCCGGGTCGTCAACTTCTCCGAGACGCTCACCGAGCAGCTCCGCCTCTCTTGCCGGGTCATCGGCCAGGACCACCGCACCGAAATACTTATTCTTCACCCCGACCCAGGACACATTGCCCCGCAGCGTCCGATCCGCGACCTGGTCTCTCTGTAGGTTAATTCCCTCCACATCATTCCCACTTCGGGCATATGCACCGACCTTATTGACTTCTTCTTTTCGATAATCCACATCTTCACTGAACGGGATGGCACCATTCCAGACCAGCTCATACCCTTCCGCCGTCTGGAATCCAGCTGCGTTGAAATGAGCGACTTCCAGACCGACCTCGTAGTCACCGGGAGTGAACGTGTACGTCAACCGCAGACGGCCGCTACCAATTGCAGCTTCAAATACCACGGTAGCTGGACTTTGGACTGCATTGATTGTATCGGTTGAATCATGCTGCGTAAACAGTATGGTTCGTGTATCAATGTTGCGCGCCCCTGGCGACTGAAATCCCACACTGATCGCCCCGGGACTGGTGCTGTCTATCAGTTGAACCCGGCTGACCTGATCGTACTTGAAATACTCTTTGAGTTCAAAACTCTTCAGGGTTGCCCCCAAATCCGAGAGTCGAGCAGTATACAGATCAGTTTCTACTGTTATTTCGCGTGCTGTCTGTGCAGGAGTCGCAGTAGCTGGAACATTTGCCAAATCCGGCACGACCTGTTCCTCTTGGCTTCCATTTGGCGGCTGCGTCACCTCCTCCATCGGTTGCTCCGTTACCTCCTCTACCGGTTCTGGAGGCGGTGGGGAGGGCATCATCATCATCCACACGATCATGATCGCCGTGATCAGCACGACTGCGATTATCGTATCTCGGTCCACGAGTTAGTCTCCCTTATTTAATGATTGATGCAGTAGGTGCATCGCCTGTAAGAGGTCCTGGGAAAGTCTATGGTTGCGGTCGGGACTGCGTCGGAGGACCATTAATGCGAGCGTCTCTGCCGCGGGGAGGGTCTCAAGCCCCACAAGATTCTGATTCCTGCGCCAGGTTTCCCGCATCTGGCGTTTAATCTGATTGCGCTGCACTGCATTCCTGCACCGGCCAGGAGCGAAGCCAACCTGTATGGGCGCATCGGTCCCTGTCGCGCTGCGAGGAACAAAACGATATAGGATTCGGATACTCCCTGCCACCAAAGACTTAGTGTCGGAGGCGGACCGCTCAAAAAGTGGCGCAATCAACCGCCGACGCTTCAGTCGCATCGAACGCGGAAACCGCTGCTCAGCAACCGTTGTCATAAATTACTTGCCAACGTAACGATCGCTTACTGAAAGACTCTTGCGCCCTTTCCGACGGCGTCTTGCCAACACATTGCGGCCATCCTTGTCTGCCATTCTCGAACGAAACCCGTGTTTGTTACGGCGTTTTCGACGACTTGGTTGGTATGTGCGTTTCATGGAACTCTATTTATTCATATCAGATGAATGAGGCCGCAGAATCTTGTCAGTTCAACGCCTGACTCACTATTCCACGACCTCACATTTTGCCTTTAACGCACCTTGTGAGTATTTTGCTTCTTTTTGCGGGAATAGCTCAATCGGTAGAGCGTCAGCTTCCCAAGCTGAAGGTCGCGGGTTCGATTCCCGTTTCCCGCTCTCCGGGCGGTTAGCTCAGTTGGTTTAGAGCGCCTGCCTTACAAGCAGGAGGCCGGGGGTTCAAATCCCTCACCGCCCACATTCGTTGATTTTGCGCCTAGGGCTGCCGTGCTTGCCGCTCTGGTACAATAGCCTTTTTCCCTACCAAGAGATTCGAAATGAAAAATTTGTTTTTGATCACAGTCGCTCTTACTCTCTCCTTTTCGGTGCAGTCGGTAACTCTCGCTCAGATATTTGATGATGTTCTGTCCGAGCCGGAAAGCGTTCAACAGGTTGCGGACATCGCGTTATTGGGCGATAGTAATGTCGTTATTGAGCTATTGGATGGGGAGGAAATTGTCCACAAGTTTTCTCTGGCTGGCCCCGACGTACAGGTTGCAAGCGGAGCAGGGTTTATTTTCAAGGTCAATGATCTGAATTCGCCGACAGTTGGTGGGTTAGTTGGGGGCGAGGAAGTCTCCTTTGCTGGAGACTTGCAACTCATTACCATGCCACTTGACCCTGGCACGTCCCCCATCACCCATACCCGTGTGACTGCACTCAACGCGCTTGTCGAAATCCGAACCGAAACGGCTGTGGAAACGCTTGAATGGGGGCCTATCGTTATCCCCCAAAAAGAAGACAGACCTCTCAACCAAAGGGCGGACTATATCAGGGCAGTACAGGAAAAAGTGCGGATTCGCAGGGGGCAATAGCCCGGGTAGTAACCGCGGAATTCACCGGCAAGACCCTTGAAGCCTTGCTGTTCCCGGCAAGTTGCTTCTTTTGATTGTCCCCAGAACGAAAACTGCTGTGGATATGTTAATTTTGCGGGCACTAGATGTGATCAAGCTGAAGTCGATTTAATATGCCCAAACTACCCCTAGATCACCCCCTTCTCCGTGCAGCCAACCGTTGGCGGGATCGCTGCCTACAAGATGGTGGATCCGTCCTCACCGATGCGCGTCTGTGGACCTCGAAAAATATCGGACATCTTGTCAAGTATTACGTGGGAAACTTAGACGAAGGAAAAGGGACCTTCCTTGAAAAGTTAGAGAACCAATTGGCTCCCGCGCCCAGAACCGCGAAACAACTGGCGGCAGAAATGTTCTGGGTAATGTATCTGTTCCCAATACCTGGTTCAATGCGACCCGAAACGAAGCTTCAGCACATTCACCAGATCTGGAAATGGTCAGGGGAGAATTTTCCCGATGCTCCGTTTGATGTTGAGGAGACCCTTCGCTCAGGCGCTGGGCATCCCGGCCAAGCTTACCACTCAGGTAGATGGCGAGAACTGCTCTTTTTCGTCCAAATGATACAGGCGTGGTCACGGCTGAAACCATTGCGACGCAAGGAGCTACTTGCAGACCCTTGGGGTTTTGCGGAATGGTTAGATGGGCAGGATGGGGCGGAGAGTCGGCAACTTCGCCATATCCTTTTGTACCTGTTGTTTCCCAACGACTTCATTCCTTCTTCAACGACCTCCCAGAAGTGGGACATCGTAAGTTATTCCCTGATAGAGCTCGGGGAAGACTGGGCGGGATTCGACTACACGAATCTGATTGTCCTTGATCAGAAGCTGTCCTACATCCGGGAAAAGCTCCACGAGCAAGGTGCCCCTAAGGACTTCGATTTTCACGACGAACCTTATCTGAAATTCTGGCGTCCACCTAAAAAAGATCTTGTCCAGTGGTATCAGGAAAAATTCGGGGATGCTAAGGTATGGGTCCTGGGGGCAAGCCACCTTGCAGAGTATTGGGGTGAGTTCCAAGAAAAGGGAATCATTGCTCTCGGATGGGCTGAACTCGGTAACCTCTTGGCTTATGACGACAAAGAGGCTATATACAAAAAACAGAGGGAACTCTTTGGCAAGAAAAATCCCACAATGGATACTCATGCCTGTTACCAGTTTGCTCGAGAGATGCAAGCTGGCGATCATGTGTTATTCAAGGAGCACTATGGGTTGATATTGGGGCATGGTATCATCGAATCCGACTACAAGTTCGACGAAAATAATCCTAGTTTTCGACATTTACGCCGTGTCAACTGGAAGAAATTTGGTCGCTGGGAACTTCCCGCGCCGCGCCAAATTGCCAGCAAGAGGCTCACTAATTTTAGTTCCAGTCCTTACAGGCAATGGCTTCGGGCTGTTTTCCGGTTAATAGATGAGACGGAGGAGCCTCCCTCAGCTCCTCCGTTCCTTCGAGATGAAGCCTTGGAAGGCCTCTTCCTTTCCGGAGAAGATTTCGACCGTATCATTGATGCCTTGAACCGCAAGAAAAATATTATACTTGAGGGGCCTCCTGGAGTCGGGAAGACCTTCATTGCCAAGCGTCTGGCCTATCTGATAATTGGATTTTTGGCACCAAAGAGGGTGAGGATGATCCAATTCCACCAGAGCTACGCGTACGAAGATTTTATCCAAGGTTATCGTCCGAGCGAAAAAGGAGGCTTTGAACGCCGCGACGGAGTGTTCTTCTCTTTCTGCCGCGAAGCCGCAGCCAACCCTGATAAACGTTACGTATTCATCATTGACGAGGTGAACCGCGGGAATCTCAGTAAGATCTTCGGTGAGTTGATGATGCTCATTGAAGCCGACAAGCGGGGGCCCGATTACGCCGTTGATCTTACCTACTCGCACGAAGAGGAACGTTTTCATGTTCCAGCAAACCTCTACTTGGTCGGTATGATGAACACGGCTGATCGATCTCTAGCAATGGTGGACTACGCTCTGAGAAGGCGATTCTCATTTATTCGCCTTCCCCCTGCCTTCGGGACCGAACTGTTCGAAAATTATCTTCTAAATGATATGGGTGTTCCCGAAGATCTGGTCAAAAAGATCAATGACCGATTTTCAGTTCTGAATGAAGAAATTCGCTCAGACCACGCAAATCTTGGCATCGGCTTTGAGATCGGTCACAGTTATTTCTGTTCAAGCACCCGAGACGAAGAAGAATTCGACGAATCCTGGTACGAAGCGATTATCCGACAGGAAATCGAACCTCTAATTCGGGAATATTGGTTTGATAAGCCAAAAAATTTCGTAGATGAGAAAGTCAATACGTTACTGGAGTGACGTTCCCGTCCTCAACATCTACTATCTCTTGTGCTACGCTTGGGATCGTATCGGGGAGGGGAGAACAGTTGATATAGAATCCGAAACTTTCGACGGACCGGTTGACTTATTTGCCAAAGTTTTAAATGATGGCGTCTCCCGTATCATCTCCCGCGGGTTGGATCGTGACTATTTGGCAGTCCATGAGGACATCCGAGGAATCAAAGGCAAACTTGATCTTGCAACCACTTTGAAGCGGAACCTACTTCTGAACGGCAAGGCTCACTGCTCCTTTGACGAATTCAGCTACGACGTGCCTCAAAATCAAATTCTCAAGGCAACTCTTCGTAGCCTGACACAGGTTGACTCTCTGAACGAGAAGCAAAAACGGCGGAGTGAACGCTTGTATCGGAAGCTGGGTGCTATCTCTGATGTCCGGCTCACTGCGAAGATGTTTCATACAGTCCGAATCCACCGCAACAACCGGTTCTACCGCTTCCTTTTACACATCTGCCACATCATCCACGAGAATCTTTTAATAAATGAAGCAAAAGGAACCGTCCAATTCCGTGATTTTCGTGAGGACGCTCAGACAATGGGAACTGTGTTTGAACAATTTGTGAGAAATTTCTGCCAGCGAGAGACGAGTTACCGAGTGAGAGCACCAAAAATCAATTGGTTTGAGGCAAAAGGAAAGGACAGTGCTCTACAGCATCTCCCCCAGATGCAGACTGATATCGTATTGCGGTCACCCGAACGCACGATTATCGTAGACACCAAGTTTTATAGCACTCCGTTGACTACGAGATATGAGGTTGAGCGAATGAGATCAAATAATCTCTACCAGATCTTTACCTATGTGACGAACTGGTCCTTGGCTAACTCATCTAGCGACACCGCACTGGAGGGATGGCTCCTCTACGCGGCGATTGATGATGTATTTGATTACCGCTTTGAAGTTGGGAAACAGCAGATACGTGTGTGTTCGCTTGATCTATCGCAGGAATGGAAAGATATAGAGGAGGATCTATTGGTGTTGGTCGGGGAGAAAAACCGAAATGGCACTCCCCGCGAAATAGGGGTACCCCTTCACTCGGAAATGAATACCTTGTCCGAGCAGTGACTTGAAACCATCTCTAGCCCCGCGTCAAAACCATCGTGCCATCCAGAATGTGCCTGTCACGACGGGTATACTCTACGGGAAGCCATGCCGAATTGTGAAAGTTGTGGATGTCCTTATGTCTTGTGCGAGTGCCACAAATGGCAGCCACCGCTGAATCCAACTCCTAGCCAACAGAAAGCTATCGAAAATCTTGAAGGTCGGACGCAATTGCCTAGCTACATGTGTGTAGGGGCAATCTCGTAGACTATCCGGCGCAATATGTCCCAATGAAGCCTATTCCTGGCAATACAGGTCTAGCGAAGTGACGGTGTACATCCAAACAGATAGGTGCATGGGTAGAACATTTCAACCGAAAACTGGGCTTGCATCATACCGAGATCTCCCAAGATGGAGAAAGAAAGGACACCATTTATATCTGAGTATCCGGTGACAGATCCGGGTTTCTTGTGCAACACCATAAGATCTCTCCCGAATAAATGCAGCGCGCGTTCGAGTTGAGTATGGAGGCCCTTGATCTGGCAATCTGACAGCACTATTTGGCGAATGTGGAGGAAGTACTGGAAGAGATAGCCATTGAAAACATCATCAACGGGATCATTGTGGATCTGATCTGATATTCAGTCGATCAGGTTGTTCGGCCTCGCAGAATTTGTGGAAGCTCCACTGACACAACGTATTTCGTGCGTGTCTGGAGCCATGATTCAGGGCGATAAAGAATGCCAGAAGAAGAATTCCGTACTTAATAAGAGCCTTAATGTACTTGGGTAAAGGTTTGTACTCATCTTCATAAACTGCGGTAGGCCAAGGCCTGGGCGGGGCCAACTCGTCTGTTCCGGTTTCTTTAGGCGCTTCGGGCAAGGCCTCTTTACGAAATTCCTCAACCTTATTCGGTGTTTGAGGTGACTTTTCAGACATCAGACAGCTGAGGCGTGTTTCGTAACTTGACTTGGTAATGTTCAGCTATCGTTGAATCAGGAATATGTACCCCATGAACCACTTGACGAAACATACCATACTTTACATGCTTCTGCCATGGAGTTTCTCCCTCATGAGTGATTGTGATTAGCTGCCCCCCCGTAAGATCCTTGTACACGTACCAAACTACATCCAACAATTTGCATATCTGGGGATCTTGCTCTTCTAGATCAGCTATTCTCCCCAAGAGAAATTCCTTTGCATGCTCCTTACCAAATCCGTATGAGCCAAAGTCCTCGCAGAAGGAATCAAAGGTAATTTCTTCAGCCTTCCACCTTTTCAGGCGCTCGTACACATTCCGAACCACTGGGCCATATTTCCATGCTTCTATTTGGCCAAAGCGATTATCAATCAATGGCCGGTCTAGTTTTCCTAATGCCCACCCGTGGCAAATGTATACCAGCTTGTTGATTTGCAGGGGAGTCAACCCTCTTCCCTCCTCCGCCGCCTTCTTGAGTAGATAAGCAATGATGACAAAGTCTTCTATTGTTGAATTTATTGTACTCATGGTCAATAGATCTGCGAGTTACGGGTTCAAAAACATGATCTTCATCTTAGGAATGTATGGCCCAAGCCTTGTTTTCCCTCAGGGTAACTAGATGGACTTCGCTGTGGCACGGACGAGCTTGCCCGCGATAGCAGCCCCGCCTCTGCGGTTGCTACCATGCTCATGTTACCTACCTCTTTTACTTTGCCATCCGGAAGATGACGTAGTACGAACGTCCTCACCTCTTGTATGTGCCGGATCAGGAATACGGGGACCGGAATGTGGGATCTTAATACCCATTTTTTTCAACCTGTTTTCCATATCGTTCGCAATTTTTGCGAAATCCATATCGAAATGTTTCCCGGCTTTTGAGATGTTCTTGTGCTGCCGTTTAGTCTTTTTCATGGTCTACCTCTGGTTGGGTACTGTAGTAATAGCCCGTTCTTACCAATGGAAGCATTAATTCTGGCTCCATAAAGATATATTCCTCAATGAATGAATGAAGATTCTTTACGGATTTCCGAAGGTCGGTAATCTTATCAAAATCCTCAATTTTTAGGCCTACCTCATCCTGTAATGTTTGCATTGAAATTCCACGAGAATGTGCATGCCATCGTTTTGTGTTGTTCAAATCCTGGCCTATCTGTTTCGCCCTCATTTGCTTCATTGTCGGGGTTACTTCTGTCCCCCTTCCTTCCGTTTTCGTCCAGTTCTTGAACTTGTAAGTAGATAGCCATTTCTCTAATAATTCCACCGAGTGCTCTCTGGCTTGCTCGAATCGGTGAATATCTGCTAGGTCAAGTTTTTGTACCAATCCATATTCAAGTGGAGTTAGAGTTCCGTCTCTAGATTTTTCATTTAGCTCCTCAAATTTCTCGAGGTATCCCAAACCTGGTATCCACTGCCCATCAACATAGAACTGTGGATCAATTGGCCCCAACTGGGAGAAGTAGTTCATGTAAATATTGTCGGCAGATAGTGCGAAAACTGTGCCGGCAGACATCGCTTGGCCAGGAATTATGAAATCAATGCTCTCATAATGGTGGCGAAGAATTTCCACCGTCTTTTCCACTGAATCAACCAAGCCGCCCCCCGTATTCAATTGGATTGTGAGAATATCATTCCTGTATTCAGATGATGTTGCTTCAATACTATCCCTAACCAACGCAGGAAGGTTCATATCCATTGGCCCATAAATTGCCATAGCATCTGATTTCCTGACCGATGCCAGTTCAATCAGTCGCAAATGGAGCATGTTTTCAATAAAATTTCTCACTTCTGCCATTTGGATGCCTTTATCAGGGAGGTTTATTCTCTATCAGTCTCATGGTGGGGGGTGGCAGTGGGCATTCCCTCCAGGATAAGGGAGTTCTTCGCGGCACAGACGCCACGTTGAGCATTGGAATGCCGGACGGTAATGTGGTTGGCGAGACTCCTTAACTGGATACAAGCACAGCCCAGCGGCAAACGAATTCGCTTGCGAGATCAGTCCCTCCTCCTCGGTCGTGGCCATCCTCATGCCGACCATCCGTGAAGTATTCTCAGTGGGCGTAGATTCCGTACCCCCAAATTTACGCAATTCTGGGGATATAGTTACTCCACTCCCGAGATACGAACCTGTCAAGATTTAGTCGATTTGTACCGCTCCCCGTATTGCACCTTTAATTTGAATCTGGTGGTGGTTCTTTCTAAGGTACTAATCTGTGCCAGGACTTCGGTACGTGATTCCATCCTGGCTCGTGTAATGATGCTGGCGTATTTCAGCTCACCATCTCACCACATTCTATATCCCTGCCTGTCATCCATCAAGTTCCTTGTGAACAGTAAAGATGATTCCGATGAGAATTACAAAGACACAAGATGGCCCTCACGGGATCATTTTTTCTTGTATTTCTGCAAGAGCAATGTCGTTGATAACAACACTGGCTGCCACGTTCAGCGCTGTAAACAGCGAGGTGGTCGGTATATTGAGGTTGGCAACGTATTCAACCTTACTTACAGAGAGAACTGTTATGGAAGTCTTTACGGCGATAGCAACAGCATTAACACCAATCCTTTTATCAATAGTAGGATTTATTCTTTGGAAATACCGCCAGGCCTTTGAGCGAAAAGCAAGACTTGAACAAGACCTTAGAGATGAAAGAATAGGGTTGTATGATAAAATATTAGAACCATTTGTGATACTTTTCACAAGTGATGCAGCATGGAAAAAAGACAGGAAAAACAGGAACAAAAACAAGTATGGAGTTGCAGAAGAAAAGATGCTTTCTCTTGAATATAGAAAGGTCGCTTTCAAATTGCGTCTAATCGCAAACGATGAAGTATTAAGGGCATACGATAATCTTATGAGCTACTTTTCTGACTCCTCGCCAGACACCTTCACTCAAGAAAAAAATCTTGTATTAAGGTTACAGAAAATGAGGGAGCTACTTGGGAATTTTCTCCTTGCCCTCCGAAAAGGTATGGGTAATGAGGATACAGAATTGACTTCTGAGGAGATGGCGGCGTGGATTTTCAACTTCAAACTTGAGATTGAGCAGACGAAGCGGGAAGAACGAATGTAATGTTTTGGGGTATCGAGGGAGGCATGTACTGTGCCAGTAGTCAGCCACACTCTATTTTCGCCGACCTCTACGCGACCTGTTTTTCTGCCCCTGTCCCTGCTGTTTGTTCGGATGCATTCTTGTCTGATTCAGTTCATCAACAAGCATCGCCATCAACTCAGGCTCCTCCTCGACTAGGGTCTTCACCATCGGCACGAACTGAGCCAGTCGCTCCCGCTCCAGGTTGGTTTTACCTCGCAACTTTTCTTCAAGTACAACCGTGACTCGCTGTGACGTACGCGCAGCAACTTCTTCGGGGGTTGGTAACTGTCGTTTTTCCATCTGAATATCAAATCGATGTGCAATTGCTTTAAGTTGTGATTCCTCTTCCCAAGCTGCAAGTGTGATTGCTACACCTGCCTTGCCGGCTCGGGCCGTTCTGCCGGTACGATGGATGTAAAGTTGCGGCTCTAGTGGCACTTCGTACTGGAATACATGACTGAGCTCAGAGATGTCGATCCCCCTCGCCGCCACATCGGTCGCCACAAGAAGACGGATACGCCGCTGCCGTAATTGGCTCATTACCTTCTCTCGTGCCCCTTGGGAATAGTCGCCACTAATGGCCCCAACACTGAACCCGTAATTACTTAAAAAATCCGTCAGAAAAGAAACCTCACGCCGGGTATTTGTGAATATGATCGCGGAATCCGGGTTCTCATACTCAACCAATCTGGATAATGCACGCGCGCGGTCCATCGGATCCCGCACGGTGTAATAACGATGATCAATCGTCGCTACACCAACACCGTCCGCACTAAGCCCAAGAAACCGGGGTTCGTCCAGGAATTCCTTTCCCAGTAATCGGACCTTTGGTGGCATGGTTGCACTGAACATGCACGACTGACGCGTCTCTGGCAAATAAGACTTTAGGGCTACCATCGCCGGATAGAAGCCCATTGAGAGCATTTCGTCCGCCTCATCAAGAATAAACGCCCGCAACTTCTGCAATGTGAATGTGCGGCGCTCCAGGTGATCCAGAATCCGCCCCGGTGTGCCAATGACAACCTGCGATCCTCCCTTGAGCTCACTCAACTGCCTTTTATATCCTACTCCGCCATAAACGAGAGTGCCTTTGAGCGTTTCCGGGATCGGATTCACTCGCTTGAATTCATCGTAAATCTGACCTGCCAACTCTCTTGTCGGCGTAAGCACAAGTGCCTGGGTCTCACGTATGGAAGGGTCCAGGCTGTCAAAAAGAGGCAAAAGAAAAGCTCCTGTCTTGCCAGATCCCGTACGCGATTGTACGACCAGATCCTGCCCGGAAACCATATAGGGGATCGAATGTGCCTGAACTGGCATCAGGCCCGGCCAACCACTCTTTTCAAAAGCAGCACGCGCGCCAGCACCCAGCGAATCTGGCGTTGCCTGCTCAACCTCAGGATCCAATCTGTCAAAGCTGCGCTCCGCCGCAGACTCGCGACTGGACTGCTGAGCCTTCGATGAAAAATCCAAGCGTGTTGTAAAAGGCTTCGTCACAAACTACATAGATAAGCCGCCATCAACACCAAGAGTCTGTCCAGTAATGTAGGACGCTTCCTTGGATGCCAAAAACAGTACAGGTGCGGCGATTTCCTCTGGCATTGCTGTGCGGCGAACAGGAACACCCCTTAATAAACTCTCTTTTTCCTTCGGGTTAATGGCTTCCGTCATATCCGTCTCTACAAACCCAGGGGCAACCACATTCACGGTAACCCCGCGTGTTGCAAGCTCCTTGGCTAAACTTTTTGAGAGACCAACAATGCCCGCCTTGGAGGCAGCATAGTTTGCCTGACCCGCATTCCCGATGCGACCAACTACGGAAGAGATATTAATGATACGGCCATAGCGCTGGCGCATCATTGTTCGGCAAACCGCTTTACTATAATTAAATACACTCTTGAGGTTTGCATTAATGACCTGATCCCAATCAGATTCGCTCATACGCATCATCAAGTTATCACGCGTAATCCCTGCGTTGTTCACCAAAATATCGATACCACCCCAAGCTTTTACCACCTGCTCGACGACCTGTGATGCGGCATGAATGTCTGCCGCATCACACTGAAAGGCAAGTCCACTAATCTCTTTCTTCAACTCCTCTGCTACTTCCGTACTGCTTCGATAAGTAAACGCAACCTGCGCTCCTTGATGCGCAAATGCTTCAACGATTGCGCGACCAATGCCGCGTGTTCCACCGGTCACCAGAATACGTGATTTATTGAATTCCATGTTTATTGCTAAGTCAATCGGATAGGAACGCTGCTACTGCCCCTGCGGTTGCGATTGAAATCACAACCGTTCTGCGCCCCAATGTCTTACGAACCAAACCATTGAGAACACGCCCAGGTCCCACCTCAATAAAACTTATGTTCTCTGGCATATTTTGGAGCAACTGGTACCAACGTACAGGACTGGTAAGCTGCTCAAGCATTCGGGCTCGGATATGTTCTGGGTCTAAAGCTGGCTGTGCGGTCACATTCAGGTAAATCGGGCACACGGGAGGCCGCAATGTCACTTTTGCCAATTCCTGTGCCATCACCTCACGTGCACTTAGAACCAATGGGGAGTGGAATGCCCCGCTTACGGGAAGCTGAACAAGTTTTTTCGCTCCCGCTTCCTTGAGAATCTCTTCCGCGGCACGTAATGCTGCAGTATCCCCGGAAATCACCATCTGTTCGGGGGCATTATAGTTTGCGCACACCGCGATGGATTCCGAAGAACTAACCTCTCTACATGCGGCATCCACTACTTCACTCGAGAGTCCGATTACAGCGGTCATCCCTGCAGAACGCCTTCTCCCCGCCATCGCCATGAGTTCTCCCCTGCGGCGCACCAAGCGTAGTCCATCTTCGAATGAAAGCGCTCCACATGCGTGCAGTGCACCGTATTCCCCCACGCTGTGACCAGCCACAAGGTCTGGAGCCAGATCGAGGGCCGCCAAGATTGCTATGGAATGTGTGTAGAGTGCGGGCTGGCAGATTGCCGTGTCCGTTAACTTCTCCAGGGCCTGAGGATCCTCCTCGATGCTTCGAAAACAATATTCCGTAAGTGGAAATCCGAGAATCTCATCTGCTGCCTCAAAAATAGCCCGAGACCTGGGCACCTCGTGAAATAGATCCTTGCCCATGCCGGGCACCTGGGATCCCTGCCCCGGAAATAGCGTCGCAAGTTGATTATCCGCCATGGGTTTGCTCATTGGGGAGGTGGCTATACGACCAGCGTAAATAGGACGCTCCCCAGGTAAACCCTCCACCAAACGCAGCGATCACAATCTTGTCTCCCTTTTTCAACTGATCCTCCCAATCATGCAGACACAGTGGTATCGTCGCTGCTGTTGTGTTTCCATACCTGGAAATATTGAGCATCACGCGATCAATACCGAGCCCCATTCGACGTGCAACTGCATCTATGATGCGTTGGTTTGCCTGATGAGGAACAAGGTAGCGCACATCATCCCCGGTAAGGTGATTGCGTTCCATGATTTCCGCCGCCACATCCGCCATACCCTTCACCGCAACTTTGAAGACCGCTCTACCATCCTGGTAGATATAGTGCATCTTTTTGTCTACGGTGTCGTGCGTGGCCGGATGACGGCTCCCTCCCCCCAACATGCACAATGACTCCCAGCCATCCCCATCCACACGGAGTACAGAGTCTATCAGGCCATATCCGTCAGGAGCCGCTTCCAGGAGCACTCCCGCTGCAGCATCGCCAAAAAGAACGCATGTCTTTCGGTCGGTATAATCCGTAATACTGCTCATCTTGTCTGATCCAATCACTAATACCTTTGCTGCGCGCCCACTTTCAATCAAGCCGGCTCCCGTGTTGAGCGCAAAAAGGAATCCACTACATGCCGCCGACAAATCAAATCCCCATGCGTTACTCGCTCCGAGTTCCGCCTGAACCAGGCAAGACGTCGCAGGAAAAGCCATGTCTGGTGTGACGGTAGCGATAATAATTGCATCAATCTCGTCCGCGGAGATCCCTCGCTTTTCCAGGATCTCCTGTCCCGCACGAGCGGCCATGTAAGATGTACCCTTGCCCTGATCGGTAAGAATCCGGCGCTCCACAATGCCGGTTCTCGCCCTGATCCATGCGTCATTAGTATCCACCATTTCGCTCAGGTCCTGGTTGGTCAACCGGGTCTCTGGCAAATAGTGGCCAACCGCCGTGATCGCCGCACGTGCTTCAAGACTCATGATCCGGCGATTTTATTTCAGGGAGCCAAAGCTTTTTGAATCGCATTGGTCAAGTTGGCTTTGGCCGCCTGCGCGGCGGTCTTGATACACTCTTCTACGGCACCGGCGGTTGTGGATCCGTGAAGAATAAACACTTCTCCCTCGACTCCCAGTAGGGGGCCTCCTCCTCCATAATTCTCGGGATCGAATCGACGGGCAAGTCTCGAAAGGGCTTTTTTTAGCAGAGCAACATCGCTTGGCTTTGCTTTCAATTGGTCCATCTCCTGCTGAATCATTTCCGGCACGGCCGTCATAATGCTCTCCCCGAACTTAAGAATCACATTGCCGATGAAGCCATCACACACAATGACATCTGCTTTTTGGTGCAGTATATCACGGCCTTCCACATTCCCGATAAAATTCAAATCGATGTCGTTTAGCAAAAGTTCATGCGTGGATCGTACAAGCTCATTCCCCTTTGCCTGCTCTTCTCCAACACTCAACAGTGCAATTCGGGGATGTGCGATGTCCATCATGATCCGGGCGTATGCGGACCCCATTTTTGCAAATTGCTGCAGATGTTCAGGACGGCTATCCATATTGGATCCCACATCCAAGATTGTGCAGGCGCCTTTGGTCGTTGGGTAGAAGGTCGTTATGGACGGTCGAAATACGCCTGGAAGCCGACCCAGTACAAAAAGTGATGCGGCTGCAATCGCTCCGGTGTTGCCCGCACTCAAAAACGCATCTGCCCGACTTTCTTTGTGTCTCCTGAGCCCGACATGAATGGATGAGTTCGGTTTTGTGCGGACAGCGGCAACCGGAGAATCCCCCATCCCTATGACCTCTGGGGCATGAACCACTTCAATTCCCGAAACAGCTCCGTAGCCCTCCAGTACGGGCTGAACGACCGTCTCTGGGCCACAAAGTTGAACCTGTAACCGTCCCTTGGAAGACTGTGCGGCTCGCACGGCACCCTCCACAATGACTGCGGGGGCTTGGTCTCCACCCATTGCATCGACTGCTACACGAATCGCCATATGTCCTCAGCCTAAGTTTGGGACAACCCGTGGCCTTTGCTATACGTCAGCTGGCCGCTCCACAATCTGGCGGCCCCGGTACATCCCGCAACTTGGACAAATGCGGTGTCGCAGTTTCACGCTATCACAGTCCTCGCACTCCACTTTAGTCGGAGCACTGAGACTGCCATAGTACACACTTCTGCGTTTGCGTGTACGGGATTTTGAATGTTTTCTCCTTGGATTGGCCATTACATTACTTATTTATGGGCGTGCTCCTCACGAACAGCAAGCAAAGCTGACCAGCGCTGATCTGCTTCGGTGTCAGGAGTGCCAAAAACGGTTTGTATTTGTAGTTCTTCTGCTTCCGGTGCAACTTTTCTGGCGGGAATCGCCAGCATTAGTGTATCACGAATGATCTCCGTCAAGTCGAATACACGTTGTTTCGGCTCAAGTTCAACCTGTTCAACCATGTCCTCTTCGGACGGCTTTTGACCGTAAGTGCATAACAACATCTCATGAACATTAGCAACGGGTGCAACGAATTCTTGCAACGTCCGATCGCATTCCAAACGTGCCTTCGCACAGACCTCTAACGTAATATGCACTCCTCCGTCCAACTGCTCAACCTCCAAATGTGCCTGAATTTCTGAAAACTTCGCTTGATCCAAGCCCAAATCCGAAGCAGAAACTTCAAAGCTGCCTCCCTGGGGGGCGGATAAATCGAACTTGATCATCACTTTTTTTACAAAACAGTACGGGTAAACCTGCGATCCGTGCTCCAGGTTTCCTACGCCACCTGTCAGGAAAGGCGCCAGAGACCCAGCACGTCCTTTGATCTATCGTCCGGGTTCCATTGAATATCGTGTCGATCATCTGTCAGAGAATACATTTTAGTCCTGTTCAGCGGATGATCAGCGGCTCTCATTTCTTACCATGCCTCAGCCTCCCTAAGATCAAATTTTTTGGGACTGGAATACTTTCCCTCACTGCGGCTACCCAGTTCTATTGATTAACTCTTCTGCTAGGCCTTGGTGGCTCCGCTCTTTGCGTAGCCTATACTTCCTCCTCCTTCGATGATTGACTCCCCTTTGAGCATTCGCTACCGCATGAGCAGTTCCATGCTCAGACACACCATTCAGTCAATTGTGCCACCTCCCCAAAACCCTCGTAAAATCCACTACTACCACGCACACCAACCAGAAATTTATTCATCGAACGAAAATGTTTTCATAAAGACCTCCAAACTGTGAATAAGTTGTGAGTATCCTGATTCCTCTTTCCGAAAATTCCTCGTTCTCCCGCCTTTTCTTCCCCCTGAGACGTGATTTAGCTGGGTTTCGGCCCTGTTTTGCACTATTTAACCCCCAAAAGTTCCTCTTAGCCCTGCCTAATGCCAATAATTCAAATTTTACTTCGATTTTGTTTTTCGGTAATTTTTGTGAACAAGTTGTGGATAACTCTTGGATCCTTCTCTCTGAAGTGCATTTTCATTTCGTATCTTTGACCACGCAGAGCATTTATTTTCCTTCTGCTAAATTACAACCAGCTTGCCCAGCTTCAACGAACTGATCCTTAATGCCACACACCGCAGAATCTGCTTGGAGTGCCTGCCTCAAAGTGATTCAAGATAATGTGACACCGCAGTGTTTCCTGACATGGTTCAGTAAGCTGAAACCCGTAGCTTTGGTGGGGGAAGAGGGAGCCACAAAGCTGACCATCCAAGTGCCCAGCCCATTCCACTATGAGTATCTGGAGGGACAGTATAATTTGCTCATCCGTTCGACGGTGTCCCGGGTGCTTGGCGAACGAAGCCAGTTCTGCTATGAAGTGGTGGTCGTTCAGGATTCTGAACCCGACGGTGTGTCCAAAACCTATGAGGTCCCTGCATCCAGTGATCGCCCCACGGAAATCGTTGACCCCTCCCCTCAGCAGGTTCGCGGCCCCAAGGTGAAGAGTAACCTGACTGAGAGTTATACCTTCGAGAAATTCATCGTTGGTGATTGCAATAATTTGGCTTACAGCGCCTCCAAAGCAATTGCGAAGTCTCCCGGAGGAACTGCCTACAATCCTTTCCTGATCTATGGCGGTGTCGGGCTGGGGAAAACTCACCTCATGCAAGCTATTGGCAATCACGTTCGGCAGTGCCAACCAGGTAAGAGAGTCCGCTATATCTCAAGCGAGCGATTTACAAATGATTTTGTGCGGGCCATTCAGGAAAATCAGGTCCAAGAATTCTCTCGCAGTTACCGAAAGATTGATGTCCTCATCATTGACGATGTTCAATTTTTTGGAGGGAAAGAAAAAACACAGGAAGAGTTCTTCTGCATCTTTAACGAATTGCAGCAGGGGGGAAATCAGATCATCCTCAGTGCTGACCGCCCACCAAAGGAAATCAGTGGAATTGAGGAGCGATTACTCTCCCGTTTTTGCTGGGGACTCCAGGCAGACCTCCAACCACCAGACCTTGAGACGCGAACGGCCATTCTGCTGCGCAAGGCAACTGAAATCGGGCTCGAACTTCCAACGGAAGTGATCAACTATATCGCCCGGAATATCACGAAGAATATCCGTGAACTCGAAGGAGCACTCGTCCGACTCCTGGCGCAGTCAGCTTACACAAAACAGGAGATCAATGAGTCTCTGGCAAAACATGCTCTGAAGGATTTCATTCGGCGTCCTCATACGACGCTATCCATCGATCGAGTGCAAAAGCTGGTATGTGAATACTTTGGAGTTGATCAACACCGTCTCCACGAAAAAACGAAGAAGCGTGAGATCGTGCAAGTCCGTCAGTTGGCAATGTACCTCTGCCGGGAGCTGGATTATACTCATAAAGCAATTGGGCTCCAATTTGGCGGCAGAGACCACTCAACGGTCGTTCACGCGATCAAAAGCGTGAACAATCTCATTGAAACAGATAACAACTATCGAAACCGGGTGGCTGATGTACGACGTAAAGTTCACCTGTTGTCTGATTGATCCATTTTCTCATGAAATTTTCAACCACTAGCACAGCTCTTTACAAAGCATTGGACACCGTTAGCGGAGCCTTGCCGAGCAAATCCGACAAGGAGATCCTGGATTGCATTCTTCTGCAGCGACAAGGGCACCATCTGGAAATACGAGCCACGGATTTAGAAGTGGCCATCCGGCACCGGTTTCCCGTAGAGTTTTCCAGTGAACCAAACGAAGATCTTGACATTGTTGCGGTTCCCGCGAAACAGCTCCTTGAATCATGCCGGACTCTCCCCGAAATCCCCATTACCTTTGAGGTTGGGGAAAGCTACAAGATCATTCTCTCGCATGACCGCGGTCAATACGACTGGATGGGTTTCAGTGGCTACTCGTTCCCTGAATTCCCTGTGATTTCGGAGGCACAGTCCGTTGAGTTTGACCGGGGACAACTAAAATCCGGATTTAATCTGGTAAGTTTTGCGGTGAGCAAGGATATGTCCCGTCCTGGAATGATGGGGGTTCTCTTCGAAATCCTTGAGGGATCCGCCCGTATTGTTGGAACGGATGGACATCGGCTTGCACGCTGCATCTTTAAGGACTACGAAGGGGAACTGGATGTGAGTGCCTTGGCCCCTTTCAAAGCGCTTCAGCAGGTGGCACGTGTTGATGGACCAGACGAGTGTACGATTGAGGTCAGCGAGAATTTTCTCGCTTTCACTTTTGGCCAAACGCATGTGGTCAGTGCTCTGATCAATGCCTCCTTTCCAAACTACGAACGCGCAATTCCAACCGAAAACGACAAGATTGTTCTCTTGAATCGGGATGATCTACTCAATAGTGTGCGCCGCGTAAACTTCTTTGCCTCGGAAAACTCACATCAAATCCTGCTTGATTGCAAAGAGGACTCCGTTGAAGTCAGCGCTTGGGACGTCGAACGCTCCAGTAAAGGCTCGGAGACCATTTCCTGCGAATATCGTGGAGAAGCCACACAGGTTGGATTCAATGCAGAGTATCTCCTGGATCTGTTGAGGAGTCTCCCCGCGGGAGACGTGTCTCTGGCAATGGGGATGCCCAACCGTGCTGCTCTTATGAGACCGATCCCGCAAAGCGATCTCCAGGACCTCACGCTCCTGATCATGCCGGTTATGCTCAACACCGGGGAGAATTTTTGAGATCTTGCGTGAACTTTGTATCTAGGCTGCGCGTACCAGTCTGCTACGCTCGAAATACGCCATCGCCTATCATACAAAGCAATGGAAACTCAAAGCTATAAAACTCAAAGCGCTAAAGCCAAGGATGTTCAGCGTAAATGGTTTGTCATTGACGCGGAACAGGCCGTGGTCGGCCGCTTAGCTTCGCGCGTGGCAACTATTTTGCGCGGCAAACACAAGCCCTCCTTCACGCCCCATGTAGATACCGGGGACTATGTGATTATTGTGAATGCCGACAAGGTTCGCTTCACGGGAAATAAAGAAGATGCCAAACTCTACTATAGCTACAGTGGCTATCCCGGCGGACTGAAGTCACGGTCTGCGCGTGTTATGCGTGAGAGAAAGCCAGAGCATCTGGTCCGCCATGCCGTGAAGGGAATGCTGCCAAAGGGCCCCCTTGGCCGACAAATGCTGACCAAGCTTAAGGTTTATGCCAGTGCGGAACATCCGCACGATGCACAACAGCCTGAAGAGCTACCGATTCATCCTTGAAAATAACAACCGATCTTGCCCTGCTAATGGCAACTCCTACCGAATTTATCGCCATCGGACGTCGTAAAACTTCGACAGCCCGGGTTTATTTGCGCCCAGGTTCCGGTAACATACTGGTCAATCGCCGCCCGATTGACGAGTACTTCAAAATGGAAACCCGGCGCAGAGTTCTGCTCTCCCCCTTTGAGGTCACCGGCACAACCGGAATGTACGACCTAGTCGTGAACGTAAAAGGAGGTGGGCTCACCGGGCAATCGGAAGCGATCCGGCTCGGCACATCGCGAGCCCTTGTGCAAGCGGATGAAGAACGGCGGAAACTCCTGCGGGATGCTGGCTTCCTGACGCGTGATCCCCGGATGGTGGAACGAAAAAAATATGGTCGCCCCAAAGCGCGCAAACGGTTCCAGTTCTCCAAACGATAAACCTGTTACTCACATTTAATTTTTCATCTCGCACAGGACTTGATGCATAGCCGGGTGCCTTCCTGGTTGGCCAATGCAAGTGACCGTTCTGGCGGCTTAACCCAATCCAACCTATTATGAGCAACTCTCTTCCTACAACGGATTCGTCCCAGTACCGGGTTTCTATAGAAGATCTATTAAAGGCCGGTACGCATTTTGGTCACCTGACCAGTCGCTGGAATCCCAAAATGCGCAGCTACATTTTCATGCAGCGCAACGGGATTCATATTATTGACCTTCTGCAGACTCAAAAACTGCTTGACCAAGCAGCCGATGCCGCTACTCGCTTTGCCCGGCAGGGAAAATCAGTCCTGTTCGTCGGAACGAAAAAACAGGCGCGACAAACGGTCAGGGAAGCTGCAGAGTCCTGTGACTCTCCATTTGTTGTAGAGCGATGGCTTGGAGGGACGCTAACGAATTTCCAGACGATTCGAAACAGTATTCGTCGTATGGAAGGGTTGGCAAAGATGGGCAAGGACGGGACACTGGATCAACTCAAAAAGAAGGAACGCCTAATGAAGTCCCGTGAGTTGGACAAGCTCCAACGAAATCTTGGAGGCATTGCCGCAATGCCCCGAACACCGGGATGTCTCTTTGTGGTAGATATCCGCAGAGAGCGGATCGCTGTCAATGAGGCGCGCAAGCTTGGTATTCCAATCATTGCCATGGTCGACTCCAATTGTGACCCCGATCTGGTGAATTACGTAATTCCCTGCAATGACGATGCCTTCAAATCCATCCAAATCATTACGCAGACGATCGCCCAGGCTGTAAACGAAGGACGAAAGGCAGCACAGATTGAATCGGCCAATAAAAAAGCAGAGAAAGAAAAACTCAGCGAACAAAAAAAGGGTTGATCCCCAAAGCCATGCTCACGGGTTGATGGTCCCGGTACAGACTTCTCTGAGATGAACCTCTCGCAAGTCTCTGTCCGCCGACCGCCCGAGCTTGGACTTTCCAAGTTTCGTAAACACCGTTATCCTGATGACTAAAGTATCTATTTCAGCAAGAGATGTGAAGCAACTCCGCGACAAGACCGGTGCGGGAATGATGGACTGCAAGCGCGCCCTCTCCGACGCGAATGGTGACCTGGAAGCAGCGATTGACCTTCTGCGGAAGAAAGGCCAACGTGTTGCTGCAAAACGTGCTGACCGCGAAGCTCTCCAGGGGCTCGTAGTGACACGCATTGACGATTCCCGGCGTACTGGAATCATTGTTGAGGTGAACTGCGAAACGGATTTCGTCGCCCGGAACGAAGAATTTGTATCGTTTGCACATTCCGTGGCCGATTTGATCTTGTCTGCACGCCCTTCAGATCTGGATGCCCTTTTCTCTTTGTCTCTGAACAATGGCCGTACCGTCGGAGAAATCCAGACGGATCTCACCGGCAAGATCGGTGAAAAACTGGGAGTTCGTCGATTTTCTGTTTTGTCCTCTGAAGAAGGGCAGGTGATTGACTACATCCACCCGGGATCCCGTCTAGGAGTTCTGGTCTCGCTTAATGGAAATGGAGACCTGACCGAGACGGGCAAAGATGTTGCCATGCAGGTCGCTGCCCTGAACCCATTGGCCGCGCATCGCGAGGACGTACCACAGGAAACACAGGACAAGGAATTCGAAATCGGCAGAGAAGCTGCCCGACTTGAAGGAAAGCCTGAGCAAATCCTGGATCGGATTGCCAAAGGAAAACTGGAGCGCTTCTTCAAAGACAACGTTCTGGTGGAGCAACCCTTTGTCAAAGATGCTTCGCTACGGGTTCGGGATGTGCTCGGTAAAGCTGGAGCAGAAGTAAACGAGTTTGTTCGTTGTGCGCTCGGTGAATGACCCGACCCACCCAGTACCAATCATGCAAGACTCGCAGCCGAAACAACCTATTTACAAACGGGTCCTGGTAAAACTCAGTGGCGAAGCTCTTCTAGGAGATCAAGCTTTCGGGATTGATTCCACTGTGCTCTCTGCCTGGGCAAAAGACCTGGAGGCTGTGGTCCAAAGTGGCATCGAACTGGCCATCGTAATCGGCGGCGGAAATATTTCCAGGGGTGTTATGACCACAGCTCACGGAATGACCCGGGCTCATGGTGACTACATGGGGATGCTGGCAACGATGATCAACGCCATGGCTCTGCAGGATGCTCTGGAGCATTTGCATCTTGAAACCCGGTTACTGTCGAGCATCAAGATGGAAGAGATTGCGGAGCCTTTTATTCGGCGACGGGCCATCCGCCACCTTGAAAAAGGTCGCGTGGTAATTTTTGGTGGCGGAACCGGTAGCCCATACTTTACCACAGATACCGCTGCTGCATTGCGGGCCCTGGAAATTGATGCGGACGTGTTTGTCAAGGCGACACGTGTAGATGGAATCTACTCTGCTGATCCTGAAGTGCATGAAAAAGCCGAACACTTCGCGCAGATTGCCGGGCATGAAGTGATTCGCCAGGGGCTGAGGGTCATGGATAAAACTGCATTCACCTTGTGTGAGGAGTCCAAGATGCCGATTGTTGTGTGCAATGTGAACGAACCGGGTAATCTGCAAAGGATCGTCTTTGGTGAGAAAGTGGGCTCTTACGTACATTGGGACTAGGAATTCTCTTTGTAACCATGCTGGACGAACTTCTGGAGTTACTTCTTTTGGAAAACACGGAGCAGATGGAGCGCTCCTTGGACCATCTGAACAAGGAGTTGCGTGCCATTCGAGCAGGGCGGGCCACACCTGCCATGCTCCAAAATGTTCGTGTTGAGTTCTACGGCAGCGTTTCCCCACTCAATCAACTCTCGACGATCAGCACCCCCCAGCCAGATCTCTTAGTCGTGACTCCTTGGGATAAATCCTCGATTGATGCCATTGAAAAAGCCGTGCAGTCCGCAAACCTCGGACTGAACCCGTCCAATGATGGTACTCTGATCCGAATCCCTGTCCCACCGCTGACAGAGGAACGTCGAATTGCGCTTTGTAAACGGGTCCGACAAATCGGGGAGCAGGCGAAAGTTTCGATCCGCAATATTCGTCGCAGTACAAAGGAGGAATTAAAATCCACTCAAGAAACAGAGAATCTCTCGGAAGATATGCGGTACTTCGCCGAAGAAAAATTGCAGAAAGAAACGGACCGCTTCGTGACGGCGATTGACAACCTCCTTCGCGAGAAAGAAAAAGACATCATGGAAGTCTAGGAGAGGTGCCGGAGCGGCCTAACGGGCTCGCCTGGAAAGCGAGTGTACCCTAACCGGGTACCGAGGGTTCGAATCCCTCCCTCTCCGCCACTCAGGTTGTATGAGACCCCGCCTTAAAGATAATAATGTTCTTTCCCCATATTATTTCGCATGGATCGATAAGATATCATTGGGTATATCCAGACACAATGGAAATCACAATAGTTTGTTAACTTGGTGTGCTAAATCGGCTATTGCCGAATAACCTCGTATCGACCAAGAGTAGAGAAGAAATTCATTATGCAATTCGAACATACCCTAGCTGGTATAGTCCAAAAACTAAAAGAAGGCCGATTCCCTGGTATAGTAGGACGGCCGTCAGATAAGGCTACGGGGCGCTATGTAT
>VXSC01000012.1 GCA_009838195.1 Rhodothermaceae bacterium
AACGCCAGCTACCTTACCTTCAAATTCTCGAAAAAAGGCTTTTTCGGGCAAATACCAAGTAGGATTCAGTCCGGACTCCAAGGAATCCATCCCACTCCTTGATGCCCAAAATTGAAACAACCCGGATGCAAACATTCTGAGAGGATCTCAGCTGATTCCACAACCCGCGGACCAGGACGATTAAAATACTGATTGCCGTCCGTGACATAGACGCGCCCATTCCGTACGGCAGGAAGATTCTCCCATTGAGGGCTTGAGGTAAGTGATGTCATCTCGCGCAGGGAACGATCGATGTCAAATCCGCAAGGCATGATGGCAATCACTTCGGGCTCGGACGCGGCAAGCTTATCCAGAGAAAAGTATTCTGAATGATTTCCTGGCTCACTAAGAAGACTGCTTCCTCCAGCAAAATCTACTAGTTCGGGAACCCAGTTAGCTGCGATCATCAGTGGCTCAGTCCACTCAATACAGGCTATTCTGGGCCGGTAGGATATTTTTTGCACTTTGATGCGCAGTGATTGAAGCCGGCTCTGAAGACTTGAAACAAGCTCTTCACCTTTTCCCGGATCACCCAGAGCATCGGCTACACGCTGGATGTCTTCCCAGACATCACTGAGAGACATCGGCTCAAGCGAAACAATTTCAGGCGCTGAACTCACCAATTCGCACACAGCTTTTTTTACATCACTAAGACTTACAGCACAGACTTCACACTGGGTTTGTGTAATAATGACACTGGGCGAGATTGTGTCTAACAGTTCGGAGTCAACTTTATACACAGACAGACCATCTCTGACAATCGTTCGAACTTGGTCGTCGATCTCGGCACTGGAGGATTCCGTAATGATCTTTGACGATGAGCATACGGGTATCGTCTCAACCGTCCGTGGGTAGTCGCATTCATGAGATCTACCGACAAGGTTCGATTCAAACCCTAAGGCACATACGATTTCTGTAGCACTTGCAATAAGAGACACGATCCGGTGATCCATAATATTATTCCGAATGTAACATTAATTTGAGTACAAAATATGCCCTGCTAAGGGAAGCAGGTTAACCGACAAACTATCCCGCGTCTCCGATTTCTTCCTGCAACTCAAGCCGCATTCAAACTGCTAACTACGTGGTCCAAAACCTGTAGATAAAACCGTATCTCCTGGACAATGACCTATCAGGACATTCCCAAGGATCAGTGAGGAACTTGTCTTGGTATAAACCTGAGGGAAGAAGAATTGATCAAACGACCGACCCAGCAGAATATTGCTGGATTGCCCGAGCTTGCTTCCCACTGACCGACAATAAACCATATCGAGAACTCACCACTCTAATTTGTCGGATGCTTTAAGGATTGTCGGCAACCTCTGAGCCTGTGCGTATAAGTGCCCGTCTTATCTTACCTGAATGTTAGATCCGTACAAGTACACCCACTAGATGCACACCTTGATATAACGTAGTCGCTGGATGGAACTTCTTCTCTATGCACTAGCCGCGCCGATAATTGGAGCACTCCTTTACCCGGTATTGCATGATAATCCGAGGCTCACTAAGACGTTTGACCGCTCTATGTATGTGGTTGTCCCTCTCCTGATACTGATCCAAGTCTTGGGGCATCAATTCGAACACGATGGCTGGGCACCTGCAGGTATTTTAGTGCTCCTAGGGGTCATGGCAATGGGACTACTGATACCGATTGGAGTGGAGCACATATCTCATAATCTTGCTCCAAAGACGGAGGCTTTATCTGTGATTTTCGGTTTTCTTGGGCTGGGACTGCATGCCCTATTGGAAGGCTCCAGCCTGAATACAGATTCATCAACCATTATCATCCCGCTTGTCATCCACCGCCTTGCCGTAGGACTCATGATCTGGTGGATCCTGTATCCTCGCTATGGTCTGGCCATCGCCATAATTGGTATTGCTGGGCTTCTGTCCACTACACTGGCCGGATTTTTCCTGGCAGATATCTTGCCTCATGGATTTACTGGTAGTGATCTGTTTCAAGCATTCGTAGCTGGCTCTCTCCTGCACGTCGTATTTCATGAACACCATCATGGAAGTCCACACTCACATGATCGTTGACTTCCTATTCCCCAAACAAGGAAGTCCTGTGGGAGCCCGAAAGGGTTTTTATGGGTTGAACGGGCTTGCTATTATCCCCAGTTGATGTGCGCTTCAAAATTGAATATCCTGCTGCTTCAGATACGCAAACCGGACGACCCGATGCGCATCAATGAAGTGGCTGCATTTGCGGAATCAATTGACAGCCCCCGGGAACGCATCAACGCGGCTGATTTAATTAATGACCCGCCGCAACCGGAGGCTCTACGTAAGGCAGACCTAGTATTAATCGGGGGAGCTGGTGATTATTCCGTTCCTGAAGGAGGAGAGTGGCTCGACCGGGCACTGGATTCGATGCGCTTATTGTATGCGAAACGCAAACCAGTTTTTGCATCCTGTTGGGGGTTTCAGGCCATGGCCGCGGCTCTTGGCGGTTCCGTGATTACCGACCCGCAACTCGCCGAACTAGGCACCCTGCAACTCACGGTCACATCTCAGGGAATGAACGACCCCATCTTCTCCAGCTTGGGAACCGTATTCTGGGCACATGTAGGACACCAAGATACCGTTGTGCAACTTCCCAAAGGTGCCGTTCGCCTAGCCAAAACCCCGCTCGTAGCAAATCATGCATTCTGCATGCCCGATGCTCCACTTTACTGCACTCAATTTCATTCAGAACTGAAGAAAGATTTGTTGATCCAAAGGTTAATGACCTATCCCGAGTACACAAAACGCATTCTGGGCATACCCGTGGGGGAACTGGTCAAAACACTTCGAGAAACACCGGAATCTAATAACCTCATCCGGGAATTTGTTCGCTATATATTTGCAAACTGACATGAAATCCTTGATCCGCAGTTTTCTTATCCTACTTGTATTACTCGCCGGGCTGGTACGGGTGCAATCCCTACAAAACGGCAGCTGCGTATTCCGCTGCGGGTGGGACAGTCAAAACGCTGAACTGGGCCGCCCAAAACGCTGGCATTGGCCGCCTAAAACGCTGGAAGTGGGACAGTCAATACGTTGGAAGTGGGCCTCCTCTAAACGTTGGAATTCGATCATCCCTTCCTCGGTAATTTGGCTCCATGCTTGGGGTGTATGGTGCGCGTCTTTTTCGGTGTTTTTCACTGGGGATTACCCACGTGATTCATGGACATTATCTTCCTTGCCTTTTTCACCAAATTGCGAGGAATTATGCCAGCAAACCGATTGTCTATGAAGCACGTCAAGCATATTTTAGAGCTTCACTTTGAGGAGAGGTTATCTAGTGCTTGCCTAAAAACCCTCTAATTTTTCGGAGATTTTTCATTATATAGGTCTAATGAAAAACGGGCGCATATCTTGCGTCGTTTCCCCAATTTACTCAT
>VXSC01000013.1 GCA_009838195.1 Rhodothermaceae bacterium
CGCCCGCTCCCGCGTGCAATGACAGCGTGACGTGCACCACTCAGCACGACCGTGAGCGTCTCGTCCGGCTCCGGGAGCTCGTCCTCCAGAATGTTCAGACGGATCCTCCCTTTCGTGGACCCGGGATTAAACAGCACAATCCCCCGGGAATCCTCATAATCTGCCCCCGCCTCGGCATCCTCGGCCACGGCCCGATACATCACGCTGACCAGTCGACCCGTCGGTTGGTTCAGCTCCACCCGAAGATCCACAGACCCCGCCCCCTCATCCACCGATGCATCATAAATCGAAAGTACTACCTCGCCCTTGTCCTTGATGCGCACCTCCAGGTCCGCGATCTCGTGGTCATAGCCGCCGCCACGGGCGCGGTGGGTCAACGTGAACTGCTCGTCGTCAGTATCCAGATCCTCCAGTGCCTGGACCGTGACCGTCTGGGCATCGTCCCAGGTGGCGGGCGTGAACGTCAACGACGCCCGGTCCAGCGTAATCTGCGCCGAAGGCCCGGTGATCGCGACGATCACGTCTGACGTGGGTGCGGACTGAAGCGCGACGGTATACGTGCCGGCCGCTCCCCCTTCCTCAAGCTCCAGCAAAAGAGGAGTCAGCAGAATCCCCTTCTGATCCGTGTCTTCCACCGTCACCACGACCGTCCCGGTGATCCCGCTGTACTCCCCGCCACTGGCCCGCAGCGTGAGCGTCTCCACCGCCTCGTCCTCTGCATCCGCATCCTCCATGGCCGAGACCGTGACGGTCTGCGGCGCATCCCACGTCGACGGCGTAAACGTCAGCGTCGACCCGTCATGACTCAGGTCCGGATTTGTGAACGCGGGAATCTGGACCGTCACCCCCGCCGTCGGCTCGCTCGAAAGCTTCACCGTAAACTCCGCAGAGGTTCCTTCGTCCATCGTGAGTGCACCCGGACTGACCTCCAGACGCGACGCATCCCGGTCAATCACCGTGACCGACAGGACAGCGGTCGTTCCGCTATAGCCCGGATCCGAACTGGTGGCCGTATGGATCAGCGTCGAGGTCTCATTGATCGAATTGGCGTCTGAATCCGCTCGGACACTCACCTGCTGCGACTCGTCCCAGTCGGAAGCCGTGAAGTGCAGCACCAGCGGACTCGCCGTGACACCCCCGCCTGACTCGACGATCGTGACCGTCACAGCTTCTGACGGCGCAGACAAAAGCCGGACCGAGTACGTCTCCAAAGAGCCCTCTGTCACACTCAGCGACGAAGGAACCAGCTCGATCCCACTGGCATCGTTATCCATGACCGTGACCCTCACCGTCCGGGTAGCTCCGCTGTAGCCGCCGCCACGGGCCGTCAACCGGATGGATTCCAATTCATCCACCGCATTCGCATCCTCTGCCGCCGAAACCACCACCGTCTGGGCACGGCTGTAATTTGAAGAGGTAAAGGTCAGCGTGGACGGATTCCGGTTCAGCGCCGGGTCCGTGAAGGGTGGAATCGTCACGGTCACCTCGCCTTCGGGTGCCATGGATAACCTCACGGTAAACGCCGCCGTCGATCCCTCATTGACCAGTATCGAAGTCGGATCAACCTCCAGACGACCCCTGGCAATATCGTTGTCGGTGACCGAGACCCTCAGAGGATGGGTGACCCCGTCGTAGCCGCCGCCACTGGCCCGTAACGTGACGGATTCAAATTCATCCACCCTATTCGCATCCTCAGCTGCCAAGACCGTCACGGACTGAGATATCCAGTAGTTTGACCTTGTAAAGGTCAGAGTGGACTCGTTGCGGCTCAGTGCGGGATCTGTGAACAGTGGAACCCTCACCGTTACCTCGCCCGTAGGCTGCGCTGCAAGCGTCACCCTGAAATCAGCCCCTCTTCCCCCCTCGGTTACATACACCCAAGAAGGAAATACCCGAAGTGTCGGGTCTTCATTATCGTTGACCGAGACCGTCACAGCCCGGGTAACCCCACCGTAGCCGCCACCAGTGGCCGTTAACGTGATGGATTCAGATTCATCCACCATATCTTCATCCTCTGCTGCCCGGACCGTCACGTACTGGGGCCACCACCAGTCAAAACTTGTAAAGGTCAGTGTGGACTTGTTGCGGGTCAGGTCCAGATTCGTGAAACCAGGAATCTGGACGGTTACCCGGCCCGTAGGCTGCGCTGTAAGCTCCACCTCGAAATTAGCGGCTCCCCCCTCGGTTACGGACACCCGAGCAGGAGAGACCACAAGTCCCGGGTCATCGTCGTCTAGAATCGTCACAGATACAATTCCCCGCTCCCCATCAAAGCCACCGCCACTTGCAGTCACCGTAAACTCTTCCGTTTCATCCTGAAAATTATAGTCATGCCCGGCAGTGAGTTCCACATGCTGCGGTGTAGCCCAAGTGTCCTTTGTAAACGTCAGGCTGAGTGGAGATGCGGTCAGATCCCCCTGACTTCGGGGAACACTCACGGTCACATCGTTACTGCCAATATCTCCCAGGGGGGCTTCCGAAAGACGGACGGAAAAGCTTCTTTTTTCTCCCTCTGGAATACCCAGCGACGAAGGAGAAACCACAAGTCCCGGGTCATCGTCGTCTTCAATCCTGACATTGATTTTTGCGGAGATTCCGATCCAATTCGGTTCATCCGCAGGCCCCGTGACCGTAAAGATCAGTGTCTCCTGGTCATCCTCATCGTCCGGGTCATGCGCTGCCTTGACCTGCACATCTTCCACAGGCGTACACCAGTTCCAGATTTCGCCCCTTGCAATGCAAGGTCCAAACCATGAGCCCACCTTGTAGGTCACACTCGACGGGGATACCGTCAAGTCCGTGCCCTCATATCCGGTATACGTTCCTACTATGTCACTTTGTGGCGGCGCGTCGCGCTTCGTGAGAAGAAGGAGACCGGTAATAATACTGCCTCCCTCTGGAATCAATTCCTCGTACGCAGGCCGATCTTCAATGGTTACATCCAGCGAATAGGTCAAGCCGTTGTACCCTCCTCCCGCCGCGGTTAACGTCAGGGTCACCCGCTCATCCTGATCATCCTCATCCAGTTTTGCGAGCAAATTCAATTCCTGACTACTTTGCCAGTCGTCTGCCGGGAATGCGAGTGTCGTTGATCTCGGAGCCAAGCTTGTCCCTTCATGCCCCGTGACCGTGAAGGTGACACCCCCGGAAGGCGGTCCCAGAGTCTCCAGAAGAAGGATGTAAACATTATCGTTTGCACCCTCTTGAATTACCAGAGGCGTCAGTTCCCAGATGATCTCGTCATCCACGATCGTGACGGCTCGCTGGACTGAACTCTCATTGCTTCCCTGTGTCGTAGTGATGGTCAGGGTTAACTCGTCATTGATCTCATCGTCATCGTGCCCGGCCACCAGGGTGACGGACTTATCGGCCCAGTCGCTGGCCGTGAAGGTGAGTGTGCTCGGACTCACGGTCAGGTCGGTGTCCGCATGACCCGTAATGACCACGGTCACATCACTGGAAGGCTGCTCACCTATCGAGATCTCAATGTCTTCTGAATTTCCCTCCAGAATCGTAATTGAGTTCTGCGCAGGATTGGCCATCCCTTGCCGATTCCAATACTGCCCCCCAAATCCATCCGTTTCGTTCTGTCGCTCTATGATACCATGGTTCCAGACAGGACCAATCAATGCATCCGGCGACAACGCATGGAGAGGATGGATTGGCGGCTCGGGGAGCCGAAACAGGTTTACGCCACCCATGTCCATATTCCAGAGTCGTGAGTCTGCCCCCTCCTCAGACACCCTCATGACGGCAACTGAAACCTCTACCGGTTCCTCTTCAAATGTGGCTGAACTTGACTGTGGGAGACGATCCGCCGCTTCTTTGATTTGGATCTGCGGGACAGCCTCCTGGCCAACGGCGACAATGGGAGTTAACAATAGCAGAAGAACTCGCAGACCCCATCCGATGAAGAAGGGCCCTACACAATGGTCACTACATCGAAATCGAAAATTTACTTTATCATCTCGCCGGCTCTGAATATGCAGCTCGCTGTACTGGCGAACCTCCTGCAGGGTGACTTCAACCATCCCAACGCAAATACTCCCGGGGGCAACAATTAGCACAGTCAGGTGCCCGGTAAGGGGCTCTATCTTCTCGCACACACACTGCACTCGCCTTATGAAATGAATATTCTCTGGTCAACGGACCATCACACTACTATAGACAGCCCCTCCTTACTAAGATAGTAACGATTCAAGTATTATTTCCGTCAATAATATTCTTTAATTGTTATATAATTGGCAATATTGGTTATATTATTGTTAATTCATGCTAAATTGTACTTTTGGGCCAGCGCATTGAAGCATCCCAATCGCCTGATCGGCCGATGCACGGTGCAAGACCCGGAGTTTCTTTCAAACCAAATCGAAATGCGGACAAATGAATAAATCCAACAAGGTAGACTCGGAGATCCAGGCGCTGCGCGAGCGCCTTTCCAGATTGAGCACAGCGGTTTTGTGTGTCAACTCAAGCCTTGATCTCGATACGGTCTTGGACGAAATACTGACCAGCACGCGCGATCTGGTCGGCGCCCGCTACGGCGTGATCACGACCATTGATGAGACGGGGCAGCCGCAGGACTTCGTCACGTCGGGGTTTAGCCCGGACGAAGAGCGACTGTTGATGGAGTGGGAATCCGCGTTGAGTTTCTTTGGGTACTTCCGTGATCTTCCAGAACCACCCAGGCTGGCAAACCTGCCCACCTACATCCGCTCCATCGGCTGAGCCCCGAACCCGACGCTACCGAAGACTGTCCAATCGAAATCGATGCGTCACTGCGGCGTGCATGTAGGTACCTTCTTCCTCAGAAGGAAACAGGACGGTTACGAGTTCACCGAGGAGGTCGAGGAGGTTCTGGTGCTGTTCACCTCCCAGAAGGCCGCCATCGCCAATGCCCACACGCACCGGAACGAGCAGGGGGCACGGTCCAGTCTGGAAACCTTGGGCGATACCTCGCCGGTGGGCGTTGTGGTCTTTGATGCGAAGCCCAAGTACAATACGCTCTTGTGGCCTTGGAAAGATCGAACGATCTTGAAATAGAAAACCCTCGGCACTGAACTGATGATTTTTAACTTCACGATCGTAACAACAAAGCACTGGATTAAGCATCATGTATAAGATAAAGGGGGAACTTCTTTTTCCCTTAGTACCTCACCGACCCCTGCAGATTCAAGCCGATCCCAATTGGTGCGTTTGCATGAGCGTATGCCATTCCAAACACGGACACGCTCATATAATCCCTCGGCCGCAGCTCTGTACCCAGACGGTACATTCTTCCGGTGAACAGTTGTGTCATCCCGGCCACGGATCGCATCACTCCGGCTTTCAGCGGCACCCCGTAAGCCATCTCCATCTTGATCTGGTGCAGGTTCGCACCCGCCGGAACCGCTTCCAAAATCGTCTGCTGACGCTGCAGCACACCGCCCTGATGCGGTCCCCACGAGGGGCGAACCGACACCACCAGTCCCTTGGGGCCCTCTCCCACCTGCACCAATCCCGACAGCCCCCACTCCGTAAACCCGTCCGCGCTGTGGATCACCAGCCCCTGTGTCCGCATCTCTCCCTTCAGTCGCCATGCCGGGTACGAGAGCCGGATTCCGCCCCCAAGTTCCAGCCCCGTGCCCGTCTCTGCACTCCCACCATCCTGGCGCACATTCACTTCTACGTACGGACGGATCATGTCGCTGACGCGCAAATCGCCCCCCAGCCCCGCCCGAACCCGGTAGACCTGCGCACTCACTGCATGCACATCCACTTCCGCCCCCGCAACCAGCACATCCCCGTGGACATTCAATCCAAACCATGCCGTGGACGCCCATTCCCCCTGCACCCCGGCCGCACCAAATGTCGAGGTCAGATCCCCCTCCAGTTCCTGCACTTCCGTCCGGCCCCGTCCATACCCCATCGCCATCCATGCCCCCCAGTCCTCCCCCTGAACCGAGACATACGGAACCACACCCGTGAGCCCCGACTGCACCGCACCCGACTCCTCATACAAACGGAACGTTCCGTCTGCCTGGCTGTGGGATACCAGCAGGCCGACCAGCCAGCGCTGTCGCCAGCGATAGTCCGTCCCCACCATGGCCGTTGTCACATCTGCGCGCAGGCGCAGTGCATCCGCTCCGCGACCATTGAAGCGCGTGAATGAGCCCCGACCCCACACACTCAGTCCCCCCAGATCCCTAGATATATGACACCCCGCAAGCAACTCCCCCAACGAGGGATCCCACCCCGTCAATGCCCCCCACACCTGCGCCATCACCGCTCGCTGCGGGGCTGAACACGACGAGGCACCCCTCCGGGATCGGAATCGCTGATGCAATGCCCCCACAATCTGCACTGCAGACGTGCGCACAAACCGCGCTGTGTACGCCTTCAATACTCCCGAACGTACCGAGGTCTCCTCCCGGATCGTCGCCACTGCCACTGCCTTCTCGATCCGCGTCTTGCCTGAACTCTGCAAATGCACCGTAAAGGTTTCCTGGCGCCAGTCCAGTTCATCTCTTAAAAGCTCTACACTAATCTCCGTTTCCACCTCCCCCGGCGCAAATGTAACCAGCCCGCTCGCCGCCGCATAGTCCTCGCCCGCCATCGCCGTCCCATTCTCGGTCCGATAGCTCACCGTAACCGGGGCCTCGCTCGGCTCCGACAAATGCACCGCAAACCGAACCACTCCGTCCTCCTCGAACGCCACCCCATCATCAATCCAGACCGCGGATACGGCATCATTGTCCAGAATCGTCACGCGACCGGTCTCCCGGGCAATGACGGCGTGACGCGCACTACTCAGCACTACCGTAAAGGTCTCGTCCAGCTCCGGCAGCTCATCCTCCAGGATGTCCAAGCGGATCCTCCCTTTGGTGGACCCGGGACCAAACAGTACAATCCCCCGGGAATCCTCATAATCCGATCCCGCCGCGGCGTCCTCGGCCACGGCCCGATACATCACGCTGACCAGTCGACCCGTCGGTTGATTCAGTTCTACCCGAAGGTCCACAGACCCCGCCCCCTCATCTACCTGTGCATCGTAAATCGATAGCGCCACCTCGCCTTTGTCCTTGATGCGCACCTCCAGGTCCGCGGTCTCGTGGTCATAGCCACCCCCACGGGCACGGTGCGTCAACATGAACTGCTCGTCGTCAGTATCCTGATCCTCCAGTGCCTGGACCGTGATCGTCTGGGCATCGTCCCAGGTGGACGGCGTGAACGTCAACGACTCCCGGTCCAGCGTCACCTTCGCCGAAGGCCCCGTGATGGCGACCGTCACGTCTGACGTGGGTGCGGACTGAAGTGCGACGGTGTACGTGCCGGCCGCTCCCCCTTCCTCAAGCTCCAGCGAAAGGGGATTTAACAGGATCCCTCTCTGGTCATTGTCTTCCACGGTCACCGTGACCGTCCCGGTGATCCCGCTGTACTCCCCGCCACTGGCCCGCAGTGTGAGCGTCTCCACGACCTCGTCTTCTGCATCCGCATCCTCCATGGCCGAGACCGTGACGGTCTGCGGCGCATCCCACGTCGACGGCGTAAAACTCAGCGCCGATTGGTTGTGGGTCAGGTCCGGATTTGTGAACGTGGGAATCTGGACCGTCACACCCGCCGTCGGCTCGCTCGAAAGCTTCACCGTAAACTCTGCAGAGCTTCCTTCGTCCATCGTGAGCGCGCCCGGACTGACCTCCAGACGCGGCGCATCCTGGTCGATCACCGTGACCGACAAAATGGCAGTCGTCCCGCTATAGCCCGGATCCGCACTGGTGGCCGTATGAATCAGAGTCGAGGTCTCATTGATCGAATTGGCGTCTGAATCCGCTCGGACGCTCACCTGCTGCGATTCGTCCCAGTCGGAAGCCGTGAAGTGCAGCATCAGCGGACTCGCCGTGACACCCCCGCCTGACTCGACGATGGTAATGGTCACGGCTTCGGCCGGCTCGGACAAAAGCCAGACCGAGTACGTCTCCGCAGTTCCCTCCGTCACACTCAGCGATGAAGGAATCAGCTCGATCCCACTGGCATCGTTATCAATGACCGTGACCCTCACCGTCTGGGCAGCTCCGCTGTAACCGCCGCCACTGGCCCGTAACGTGATCGATTCAAATTCATCCTCCGCATTCGCATCCTCTGCCGCCGAAATCGTCACCGTCTGGGCTGTACTGTAATTTGAAGGCGTAAAGGTCAGCCTAGGCGAGTTCTGACTCAGTGCCGGCTCTGCGAAGGACGGAATCGTCACCGTCACCGCGCCTTCGGGCTCCGCCGATAGCTTCACGGTAAACGCCGCCGTCAATCCCTCGTTGACCAATACCGAAGTCGGATCAACCTCCAGACGGCCCCCGACAACATCGTTGTCGGTGACCGAGACCCTCAGCAGACGGGTGACCCCGTCGTAGCCGCCGCCACTGGCCCGTAACGTGACGGATTCAAATTCATTCACCGCATCCGCGTCCTCCTCTGCCCAGACCGTCACCGCCTGGCCCCTCCGGTAGTTGGAACGTGTAAAGGTCATTGGGCTGCGCAGCCGATTATGCTGCAGCGCGGGATCTGTGAACGGTGGAACCACCACCGTTACCTCCCCCGTAGGCTGCGCTGTAAGTACTGCCCGGACGGTAACCCAGTCTCCACCCTCGTTTACAGACACCCGAATAGGATAAATCCGAAGTCCCGGCTCTTCATTGTCGAGAATCCTCACCGATACACTTCCCCGCTCCCCATCAAAACCACCGCCGCTTGCCGTCACCGTAAACTCTTCCATGTCATCCGCAATATCAGCATCATGTCCAGCCGTGAGCTCCACCCCCTGCCACTGATACCAGTTCTCCTTTGTAAACGTCAGGCTAAGTGGAGATGCGGTCAGATCCCCCTGACTTGGAGGAATACTCACGGTCACATCGGTATTGCCAATATCACCCAGAGGGGCCCCCGAAA
The DNA here is from genome assembly GCA_009838195.1 of Rhodothermaceae bacterium. Classification (NCBI taxonomy): domain Bacteria; kingdom Pseudomonadati; phylum Rhodothermota; class Rhodothermia; order Rhodothermales; family Rhodothermaceae; species Rhodothermaceae bacterium. The sequence continues at coordinate 8,920 of VXSC01000013.1, forward strand.
GACGAACCGAGAAGCTTCGTTTTTCTTCCTCTGGAACATCCAGCGACGAAGGAGAAACCTCGAGTCCCGGATCATCGTCATCTTCAATCCTGACGTTGGTTTGTGCCGATATCCCGAGCCACACCGGTTCATCTGCAGGCCCTGTAATCGAATAGATCAGTGTCTCCTGATCATCCACGTCATCTGGGTCATGCCCTGCCGTGACCTCCACATATTCTCCAACCGAACAATAGAGCCAGAGTCTGACACCATGAAGGCAAAGGTATATCCATGAGTCTGCCCTGTGGATCACAGTCGACGGGGATACCGTTAAGTCCGTGCCCTCATGTCCGCTATACGTTGCGATTAAATCACGTTGTGGCGCTGTTGGTAGGTTCGCACCTAAGACGAAGGCAAAAGAGACACTACCTCCCTCTGGAATCGACTCCTCGTACGGAGGCCTGTCTTCAATGGTCACCTCCATCGAATAGGTTAAGCCGTCGTACCCTCCTCCTTCTGCAGTAAACGCCAGGGTCACCCGCTCATCTGTATCATCCTCGTCCAGTTTTGCAAACAAATCCAATTCCTGACTTCTTTGCCAGTCGTCTGTCGGGAACGTGAGTGTAGTTGGACGCGGAGCCAAGCTTGTCCCCTCATGCCCCGTGATCGTGAAGGTGACATCTCCGGAAGGCGGTCCCAAAGTCTCCAGAAGGGGAATAGAAGTATTACTGATTGTACTCTCCAGAATTACTCGGGGTGTCAGCTCCCAGATGATTTCGTCATCCACGATCGTAATGACTCGCTGGACTGAACTCTCATTGCTTCCCTGTGTCGTGGTGATCGTCAGGGTTAATTCGTCATTGATTGCATCGTCATCGTCCCCCGCCGTCAGGGTGGCTGTCTGATCAGCCCAGTCGCTGGCCGTGAAGGTGAGTGTGCTGGGACTTACGCTCAGGTCTGTACCCGCATGGCCCGTAATGACGACGGTCACATCACTGGAAGGCTGTTCACCAATCGAGATCTCAATGTCTTTCGAATTTCCCTCCAAAATCGTAATAGAATTCTGCGCAGAATGGGCCGTCCCTTGCCAATTCCATAACTGCTTCCCAAATCCATTAGCTTCGTTAGGCGGCCCTGTGATGCCATGATTCCAGACCGGACCGATCAATGCAGCTGGAGAAAACGTATTAACGTAATGCATTGGCGCCTCGGGAAGCCGAAACAAGTTTACGCCTCCCATGTCCACATTCCACAATCGTGGATCGGACCCCTCCAAATCTTCAGATACCCTGATGAGGGCAACGGAAATCTCCACCCGTTCAAGTGTGGCCGAACGTGATTGCGGGAAATGATCCGCCGCTGTCTTGATTTGGACTTGCGGCACAGGCTCCTGTCCGACGGCGACCATGGGAATCAAGAACAGCACAAGAACGTGCAGGGCCCCTCCGATGAAGAAGGATCCTACGCAATGGTCACTACATCGAAATCGAAATTTTGCTTTACCATCTCGCCGGCTCTGAATATTCATGAGATAAATCGCTATGCTCGCTAACTTCCCGCAGGACGACTTCAACCATCCCAACGCAAATTCTCCCGAGGGCAACAATCGGCACAGTCAGGTATCTGGTAAGAAGCTTGATCCTTCTCACACACCGTACGCGCCTTGTAAGTATTGTATAACCAGCAGGCCATCATACCACTTATGGGCAAACCCCCACACTAAGTATAGGAATGCTTCAAGTATTTTTCTCATCAATTATGTTCTTTATTTGTTATATAATGGACAATATTGGTTATATTATTGTTAACTTGCAATAAATTGTATCTTTAGGCCAGAGCATTGAAGCATCACAATCGCCTTATCGGTCGATGCACGGTGCGAGATCTGGAGTTTCTTTCAAACCAAATCGAAATGCGAACGAATGAATAAATCCAACAAGGTAGACTCGGAGATCCAGGCGCTGCGCGAGCGCCTTTCCAGATTGAGCACAGCGGTTTTGTGTGTCAACTCAAGCCTTGATCTCGATACGGTCTTGGACGAAATACTGACCAGCACGCGCGATCTGGTCGGCGCCCGCTACGGCGTGATCACGACCATTGATGAGACGGGGCAGCCGCAGGACTTCGTCACGTCGGGGTTTAGCCCGGACGAAGAGCGGCTGTTGATGGAGTGGGAACCCGCGTTGCGCTTTTTTGAGCATCTGCGCGATCTTCCGGGGCCGCTCCGGCTGGCCGATGTGCCCGCCTACATCCGCAGCATCGGCTACGCCCCGCACCCGATGCTGCCGAAGACCTTTCAATCGACCCCGATGCGTCACCGCGGCGTGCATGTGGGGACGTTTTTTCTTGGAAAGAAGCAGGGCGGTCATGAGTTCACCGACAAGGACGAGGAGGTTCTGGTACTGTTCGCCTCCCAGGCGGCGGCCGCCATCGCCAACGCCCGCACGCACCGGGACGAACAGCGGGCACGGTCGAGCCTGGAAGCTCTGGTCGATACTTCACCGGTGGGCGTGGTGGTCTTTGATGCGAAGACCGCTCAGCCGGTGTTACTCAACCGGGAGGCGAGGCGGATCGTCGAGGGACTGCGCACGCCCGGCCGTCGCCTGGAGCAGCTGTTGGAGGTAATCACGTGCCGCTCCTCCGACGGGCGCGAAGTGGCGCTTGCGGAATTTCCGATGAAACGAGTGATTGATGACGCCGTGACTGTGCGCGCCGAGGAGGTCGTACTCTCGGTTCCCGATGGCCGAAGAATTACGATGCTCATCAACTGCACCCCGATCCACTCCGACGCTGGCGCGGTCGAGTCGATGATCGTCACCATGCAGGATCTGGCGCCATTCCAGGAACTGAATCGGTTGCGAACGGAATTTCTGGGCATGGTGAGCCACGAACTGCGTGCACCGCTCGCGGCCGTCAAGGGTTCGGCGGCGACCGTGCTGGGGAGTTCGCGGGTTCTGGACCGGACCGAGATGCAGCAGTTCTTCCGGATCATCGAAGTGCAGGCCGATCATATGGACAATCTGATCAGCGACCTGCTTGATGCGGGGCGCATCGACTCCGGAATGCTGTCGGTCGATTGCAAGCCGGTGCAGGTGGCCGAACTGGTGGAACAGGCCCGGACCACATTCCTCAGCGGTGGCGGCCGGCAGACCATCCGCATCGACCTGCCGCTGGACCTGCCCCGTGTGATGGCCGACGAACAACGCATTGTCCAGGTGCTGAACAACCTCTTCTCCAACGCATCTCTGCACGCTCCCGAGTCATCGGTCATCCATGTCGGTGCGGTGCGTGATGGGGTCCATGTCGTAATTTCGGTCACGGACGAAGGCCAAGGTGTGTCGCCCGAGCAGTTGCCGTACCTGTTCCGGAAGTACACCGGGGACGGGGACCGGCCGCGTGGGGTCGGCCTAGGTCTGGCCATCTGCAAGGGATTGGTCGAAGCCCACGGTGGCCGCATCCGAGCCGAGAACGCCGGACCTGGACGAGGCACCCGGTTCACCTTCACGATTC
>VXSC01000014.1 GCA_009838195.1 Rhodothermaceae bacterium
TCGAATACACAGAGAAAATTATCCCTCTACAAAATCAAAAAGGGGGGAAGTTCAGTTATTCGTCCATTCAATCTGCTGCAGTGAGTCATCAAAATCTCTTATCTGTCTAGTCATGCCACTCGTAAATCCAGACATTATGGTTTGGGCGCGCAAAACTGCAGGGCTCACGATCGAGGAGGCAGCCACCAAAATTCAATTAGAAAGACACAAACTGGAGAAGATTGAGCGGGGTGAGGATATTCCTACTCCGTCAATGCTTCGGAGAATGGCGGAGAAATATAGACGGCCACCGGTAACATTTTATCTGGAAGATATTCCGCGAAAATCAAATTATGGGACGGATTTTCGGGGGCGAGCCAAAGAGTATACGCCTAAGGAAGAAGCTCATGTATCGGCTCTTCTTCGCTATGCCCAGTCAAGTCAGCAACTAATTAGAGCCACGTTAGAGTTAGAGGAAGAAGCCATAATTCTACCATTTGTGGGATTCTTGAGGCAAAAGTGGAATTTACCTAAGGAAGCCGGATCTGTAAAGCAAAGGCTTCTGGACATGTCCACAAGCCAATACAAAGAGTCGGTCAGTGACGCATTAGGCGGATTAGATTTGGTACTTGGAGATGAGTGTACGCGGGATATATACCATGCGCAACCGAATAAAGCTAAATCCTTCAAGTTGCTTCGGGCCTCATGTGAGCGTTCTGGAATCTTTGTGATTCTAAAGAATGATCTAGGGAGCTATCACACCAAGATGTCGTCCAATTTGTTTAGAGCATTTGTGGTTGCAGACGAGATTGCTCCATTGATGGTAATCAATAGTGGGGATTCCGAGGCTGCTAAGTCATTTTCTTTGTTGCACGAAATCGTCCACTTGCTCCTAGAGCAAACGGGGATTAGTGATCTTGAGTTATCAAACCCCATTGAGAAATTCTGTAATCAGGTAGCTGGGCAATGGCTGCTGCCATCGGAGTCATTAAAGGCAGTGTGGACGGGCGACCAATCTCGCCTGCCTGAACTTGCGGGAATGATATCTCAGTTGTGCGAGCAATGGAATCTGAGCCATATGATGGTTGCGACGAGACTCCATCAAGAAGGATTGATTTTGCAAGAGGTATACTCACAACTCATGGAGGTATACAAATTTGAATGGGAACGGTCCCGGCAGCATAATCAGAAAAAGTCAACGGGTAAACAGGATGGAGGACCTGGATATTTCACAACCCAGCGTAGCAGATTGGGGGAGGGAATGCTTCACTTTGCTGACAGAATGATACAATCGGGTGGTCTGACGGTCTCCAAGGCGGCGATAATTCTGGGCGTAAAGCCATGGAATGTGTCCAAGTTGCTGAATCCCAAATAAAGGCAACAGGATTAATATGCTGTATCTTATTGATGCTAGTTCCTTGATCACCGTTTTCTATTCCTTTTATTCCCCCAACATGGTTCCGGAATATTGGTCATGGTTAGAGTTCCAAGCTAGAAAGGGTGTTTGTCAGCTATTCCCACTAAGCCGAAACCTTCTCTGATCGGGGAGTTTTTGGCATGATTTTCGCAAACTTTTTTGTTCATTTTCGAGCAGATTCATTGCATTCGTGCGATTCTGTGTAGTGGAATTATGATTGGACCGTCAAAGTCATTCGTATTTTCCCTTCGAGTTCATGAAAAAAAAGTCGATTCACAAAGCACAGAAGCGTTTCCGTAAGATGGGTTTACTTCAAACGGTTCGTGCTTGTTTTGCGGAGATTGAGGATACGGTCGCGGGTCGGGGCTACATCCTGACGGACTATTTGTTGTCGGGACTGGCCGTATTTGTGCTGAAGTATCCGTCCTTGCTTGAGTTTGACAAGCGTGCTCGGGGTGGAGATCTTCCGGTGCTTCAGAATCTGAGGACTCTGTTTGGGATCCGGAAAGTTCCGTCCGATTCGGCACTACGGGAACGTCTGGATACGTTGTCTCCGCGCGCCTTGGCCCTGCATTCAAGAAGTTCTTCGCCCAGTTGCAGCGGAGTAAGGTTTTGGAGGCCTATAAATATATTGATGGGCATCTATTGATTTCGGTGGATGGCACGGTTGTTCGAAAGACGTGCGTTGTGCCCACTGCTGCGAGAAGCATCATCGAGACGGGAGTACGACCTATTATCATCAGATGCTGTGTGGTGCGGTGGTCAGTCCGGATGAAAAGGAAGTTATTCCGTTGGCCCCGGAGCCAATTCAGAACACCGATGGCGCGACCAAAAATGACTGTGAACGAAACGCATCTATGCGATTTTGGGATGATTTTCGGCGGGAGCATCCGCACCTGAAGACCATTGTACTTCAAGATGCTCTTGTCTCGAATGCCCCCTATATTCGGTATTTAGAGGGCGCAGGCTGCGATTTATCCTCGGCGTGAAGCCCAAAGGCCACAAGTTTTTGTTCACGTATTTGCATCGAAGCGCGGAGGCGCAATCATTGGAGATCCAAACCGACGGCGGCGTCCTTCACCGATTCAAATACCTCAATCAGGTTCCTCTGAATGAATCTAATCAGGAGGTAACGGTCAATGTTCTTCACTACCAAGAGATCCAGCCTGGAACGAAGCGGAATCCGAATCCCAAACCGAAAACGTTTACTTGGGTGACGGACCTCCCCCTTGAGGCGGGCACCCTCATGAAGATCATGAACGCGGGGCGGGCACGATGGAAAATTGAGAACGAAACCTTCAACACGTTGAAGAATCAAGGGTATCATTTTGAGCATAATTTCGGACACGGCCACCAACATCTCTCCACGGTATTCGGGCTCCTGATGATGCTGGCCTTTCTGATGGATCAGATTGAGTTACGATGTGATGGATTGTTCAAAGATGCGTTCGACAAGATGGAACGACTCAAGTATCTGCGAGAGCAAATTCGAACGATGGTCCGAGAGTTTGTTCTTGAGAGTTGGGAATTTTTGTATCTGGCGATTGCAAAGGGATACCAGGCCAGTATACAGATTGACTCCTCCTAGTGGATCGACTCCGCTTCGGGAAACGATCTTGACGCTCAACAAGGGGACTTCGCGAGCATGGGAGAGGTGTCTCCAGGGATCCGTAAAGGGAGAATTCCTGCATATTTTCAACACGAAAATCCGCATAGAAAACACGAAAATGAAGATGCCTCACAGAAAATTGTGGCCGAATGGCTCGTTTGATGAAATGCACGCCGTTAGCGGGAACCCCTGGGTGTTTGTAAAATTCCCCCCATGGTATTCGCCGAAATTAAACCTAAAGATGAACAATTCAAGGAATGGCTCGCAAAAATAAGGAAGACCTCATTTTTCGTCAAGATGAGCAGATTGAATTTGTCAGACGGGTGATCACAGAAGGATATGGAGGAATCTTAACAGGTGTAGATTTGAATCGGATAGGTGGAGACCCTTTTCTGATCGCGTCAGCACTGGAAGATCCAAAGTACCGTACTGTGGTCACTGAAGAAGTGTCCAAACCCAATGCGCAAGGGGTAAACCGCAAGATACCAGATATTTGTAAAGATCTGCAGGTCGAATGTATTAACATTCTTAAATTCAGCAAGACTCTAAACTTTAATACAAACTGGAGGGAAGAAATCCCTGAGTTAGAGTTGATGCGTTATTCAGGACCAGATTCTCCCACTACCTCACTTTTCAATGATCCAAGTTCGGATAATTGATCATGTCCCTTATCCGTCGGATCCCAACTGTTGAATGAAGATTTGGTAAGACTGGAATGATTCTATTCATAACATTCCGTAATTGAACCGACAGAAAAAACTCTTATAATCAACCCGAAATCAGATGAGACTTTAGGGTAAAATCATATCTGAGATCAAGGAAAAACACGATTCAATCATTTCATTCAGGAGGAATTATGAAGGGATATTTAGAGATCAGGAAGGATGAAACCATTGCTCCAGAAAAGACATGCTTTCAGCGGTTTGTATCTGAACTTCCCCAACGTTTTGATGGATGAATACGGATCATGCCCGTTCCCTGACTAGACATTCTGCACACTCTCAATCGTGTAGTTTTCCACAAGCCAGGTGTGCATAGACGGGATAGGGATGAAATGCTCCCCATCCCGCTCATCCAAAATGCCCTTCCGTTGGATAAGTTTCACTAAATCTTCTGCCTTATCCCTACCAAAATTTTCTCGCAGAGACAATTCTACAAAATCAATGTCAACGGGAGATCCAACAGGGACCCCCTTAATTATTTCTGCCAAGCAAACGCGGTGTTTTTTGAGTAGTCCCCTTGCTCTGCGTTGATAATAATCCTCACGAGATGCAGCCCCCACTTCAAATACCCGATTCAAAATCTCAGGAGTCATGTTTCCGTTATTCTCGCGCAACAGTTTTGCTGCAGCATCCCCATACGAAATAATATGTTCAGGCCATCCGTATGTCTTGCTTGCAATGGCTTCAATCCACTCAGAGGGATCACCCTTCACCCCGCCATCCTTGACGAGGAAATCTCGAATAACAGCATGCTCGGAGTCTTTTTCCAATGGTTTAAGTGCTACGAAGCATCTCTTTGACATCCGCGAAATTCCCAACTTGTCAAAGGCGGCCTCCGTACCACCCAAGCCTGCTGCTAATAGTATAACAGGTTTTCCCATCCCACCATTGTGGATGGTATCAAGCAAATCACGCGCGTCTTCAAAACGCTCTACTGGATGATCGCTCGCACTGGCCAAGTGTTGTGCTTCATCCAGAATGAGGAGCAATGGTTTTTTTCGTTTCTCGACTAGACCATGACTGGTCTCTTCTCGGACAGGCTTAGAAATAGATATGCCATCCTTAACCAACTGTGGTAAAGAAATTTCTAACGACAGTTCCTTTAACTGTGGGAGGTTCCAGAAATCAAGAGCTCGAAACATTTTTTCTTTGTTCCAGAGAGCGCCAGATTTGATCTTTGCAATATGCCATCCATCCTTTTCTGCCCGCTTTTCACACTCGTAAAGGAGTGCCGTTTTTCCAACCCCTGGGGGACCCTGAATAATGAAGGTTGACCCACCATTTATTTTTTTTGAATCTTCGGCAAGCTCATCAAATTTCCCGAAAACGTCGTCCCGTCCATGGAAATACTTTGCGGGTCCACGGTCAAATGTTGCCGAGAGTTGTTTAGGCCTGGACGATCGGGATGTGGACATGTTTCGAACACTCTGCGGATGTAATATACCCTGGGTAGGTCAAGAATGTTTGCTGGGGTGCATACGACTGACTCTCACCTCAAAATATTCATCACGACCTCGCTACCGTCTATAACGCGCGCATTTGTATGAGGCTAAATTAGGATTACCGGCGTGGCTAAACGTGCTGAATGGCCTTTTCGACGGTGAAATGGCACAACTACAGGTTGAACCTTAAGCATTGCCTGACATGCTCCGAGATAGAGACTCAAATTTAAGGATTTCGTGTCACGTTAATGTTAGTCTTGGTCTGGAAGATGTTCATCGAAGAACGCAACGGTTCGCTCCCAAGCGAGCTTCGCCCCTTCTGGATCAAATCGGGGTGTGGTGTCATTGTGAAATCCATGCTGCAGTCCTTCGTAGATATAGGAAGTGTACTTTTTAGCATGCTCTTTCAGGGCAGCCTCGTATGCTGGCCAGCCAGCATTGACACGTCTGTCCTGCTCGGCGAAGTGGAGCAGCAGTGGTGCCTGGATTTGCGGAACCAGGTCTGTGTCAGGTTGTCCACCATAAAACGGAACGGCAGCACCGAGCTGAGGAATATGTACAGCCATCATATTGGAAATCCACCCGCCAAAACAGAATCCAACGACTCCGACGCGTCCGGTGCATTGAGCATGTTCCTTTAGGTATTGGTACCCGGCGATGAAGTCTTCAAGCATTTCTCCGCGCTCTCTCTGACGCTGCAATTCACGCCCCTCGTCATCTGTGCCGGGGTATCCTCCAAGTGGAGTGAGTGCATCCGGGGCCAAGCCAATGAATCCAGCCAAGGCAACTCGTCTGCATACATCTTCAATGTGGGGATTCAGCCCACGATTCTCATGCACAACCACTACCCCGGGCAGGGTTGTATTGAGATCTTCCGGGATGCAGAGCAGTGCACGCATCGTACCTGCGCCTTCAGGGCTCGGGTAGGTTACATATTTTTCGATTAAACGAGGATCTCCGCGCCGGACCTGTTGAGCGGTAGAATATTTTGGGGATAGAAAGTCAAGCATCGCCGCGGCAGTCATGGTGCCGACGGCATACTTGGATGCCTTGTCTAAAAATTCCCGACGGGAAATTTGACTGTGAACATAGCGGTCAAACAGGTCGAATACTTCAATCGGGAGACTATCTTTGGTCATTTTATTCTGGTTTGAATTCACAACATTCTAAGAGCGGTTTATACGGCCTATTTGCCTGTCTCTTTACACGAAGGATCTAATTCTGTTCGATTTTCTCGTTGCATTTTCTGTTCCTGCTAGAGGATTCGATACAAACAACCGCCGGGGAATCAGTGTCATCTAATGCCTGAACTGCAGGATGCTAAAGCTTCCATCAGAAATCCGAAGCCGAGATCGTGGAAAAATCCGAAACGGGTTTGCTAACCATCAATCAATATGAGACATCCTGTTCTCCCTGTCACAAAAATTTTGAAAGATCCGTTGGGAAAATGCTCCCAAGCCCACTGGAATTTCTTGAAAATTCACTAAATTCGCGTCCCATCTCACGGTCAAGGCCGAAACCCCGAGTTTACGTTTAACGATAATGGAAAATCAAGTCATGGAACACGATCAGACAAACAAACTTCTGACTGACCTGCTCAAGTCAATCGATCGCCCAGGAGATTATTGTGTAGGCGATAAACTGTATGTGCCGATGCCGCAAATCACTGTTGATAGCGTGGGAATTCTATCGTTTCCGGTGTCAAAGGTACAAATTGGTGCATTGATCGATGTGGCGGAACGTGCTCCCTACGGAAAAGGAACCGAGACACTTCTGGACGCATCTGTGCGCGATTGCTGGCAGATTGATGCCGATCAGATTCATGTGACTGGTGGTGCCTGGCCTGCCACGTTCAAGAAAATCATGAACCTCGTGAGTGAAGGCTTGGGGATTGGCCAAGGGGAGCTTGATGCAGAGGTGTATAAGCTACTCATCTACGAGAAAGATGGATTTTTTGCTGCTCACAGAGACACGGAAAAAGTGCCGGGAATGATTGCTACCCTAACTTTATCGCTGCCAACTTTAGGAGAAGGTGGTGAACTAGTCGTTCGTCACGGGGGCCACGAGACCGTCTATAATATGAGTGCTCAGGAACCTTCAGAGCTTTCATATGCAGCATTTTATGCAGATTGTTTGCATGAAGTCCGGCCAGTCACTGAGGGCCACCGCATATCTCTTGTCTTCAATCTGTTCATTCGCTCGGGTAAAAAATGGATCGGTGCACCTGAGTATACCACATTGACCGAGAAGGTCAGGTCATGCCTCGTAGATTGGAGAGACCATGGGCATACGGACAAGCTGGTCTGGTTGCTGGATCACTCGTACAGTGAAGATGGCTTGTCTTTTGATACGTTAAAGGGCACTGACACAGCCGTGGCACAGATTTTAGGAGAGGCGGCTGATGGCGCAGATTGCGACATGCACGCCGCCGTGCTGTACATTCATGATACAGGAGATCCAGAGATAGATTATGATGGGGATTATTGGGGAGAATCCTCGACAGGCTCTACGATTGTAGAACTGCATGAACGTGTAGAACATCTGGAGAATTGGGTTGCTCGTGATGGCAGCAATCCGCCTTTTGGTGAGCTTTCATTGGAAGAAATTGAATTACTTCCTCCAGGTGCAACAGATGGTGCTGAGCCAGACGAGGAGTTGCTGGAAGATTATATGGGTAACTATGGCCCGACGCTAGACCTCATCTATCGATTTGCCGCCCTTGTTGTATGGCCAAAGGGGATGACAGTGGAAATCGTAGCAAAAGGGGGAATCAAAAATGCAGTGTCCTGGGTGGCTATGCAACTCAATCATATCAGCGATGCCGAAATGCGTCTGCTGCTATCCAAGTTGACAGACCTGTGGCCGGAGGATAGAAACACATATCACGATCGTAACCTGCCTGAAATGCTTCGGCTTCTCGGTGCAACAGAGCATGCAGACATCGCAAAGGACTTTCTCAATCGGGTCGTTGTAAACCATTACGACGGCAGGGAGAACGAGACTCTCACCCATCTAATGCCCGTGGTTGGTCCCGAGTGGGCCAAGGAGTTTTTGCCAAAGATTGTAGAAAAATGGATGCCGGAGCACCCCAAGGAGATTCTTTTCCTAATGACTCTGGTCGATGAGAATTTAGGCCAAGCCGAATCAAAATGGCGTAGCGTGGGGCGAGACATGATACGATCAGCCGTTACCAATCTTCGTGCTGTTCTAGAAGAGAATACAAAAATCCGTGAAAAAGAGCAAGCTTATCAGCGTTTACACAAGGAGATATTTGAACATTTCGGCTCCGAATCCGAGAACGAACAATTGCTGGATGGTTCGACAATCCGCGATTTTTTCAAACTTGCTCTGAGCCTGAATATGCCTCAAGAGTCCGCCCAGGCTGCGGTCATCATTGCGGATTTTCCGAAGGCAGTTACGCCGGACCGGATGTTGCCCGAAGTTCTGGAAGATTTGTGTAAAATCGGGCAGGTTACCGACACACAAGCTTACAGATTACTATGGCGGCAATCGACTGACTTTTTGCTCCAGCGCAGTAGTGCTCCCCCCGATGAACCTACGGACTGGGTCATTGATGCTGAGATACCGTGCACGAGTGATCTACTTGTACAACTCCAAGAATTTTGCCAGAGCCCTGAAGCGCGGGTCAAGCGGTTCAAGGTCAATAAGGAACTGCGTACACATATTGAAGTAACGATCAAGAAATTACGTTTGGATATGGACCTTGCGACTGAGCGTCAAAATAGGCCTTATACATTGGTCTGTACCAAGAACCGAGCTACTTACAAGCGGAGACTCAAGGAGTATTTCGAAGATGTTCGTTGCATGAACATGCTGTTAATGTTGGTGCCGCGCGAAGGAACGGAAGATGCAGAGTTGGATCGAGTACAGTGCCTTGAGGCAGCCAAGATGGCCAATCAAAGCAGTTAACATCCCGTCGTATAAATATGACGCTTGCGGAGTACGAAAAATGACGGAATACCCACTCCAATCAGAGACTGATTCCAAAGAAAAGACGAAAATGCACGATGGTATCGCTAGATCTTGGAATCTCTGGGGGCAAGTTCTGCTGTAAGGATTGTCTGCATGATCACCTAGATCATGCAGACACCTGCTCTTCTGCTCAGTGATCCGGATGGCAGTCGATCTTTGGGGAGCGTATTTCGCCAGAACTTTCCCTACGCTGAATTAAATACTGGCTAATAGGTACTCTTGGGCGGGATTCAATCAAAGGAGTATGCTGACTCTTTCCATCAATTTTAGTCGTTAGTGTGTATTCATTAACCTTGCTGATATTATCGTTCCCAACCTTGGCTTTAATCATTCAGTTTTTGTTCTGCTCCTTTGACGAGGCCGGTGGATCCCTTTTAACGCGGATGTCTCGCGGTGTAAGTCGCGTGTCTACGACTTCCCGTGACGCTCCGAAGGCCTTAGTGGGCGACCTAAACCATGCATTTACCCCGACTGTAAGGGCTACTCCCTTTCAATGGCATAGTTTTCCACAAGCCAAGTATGCATAGACGGGATGGGAACAAAATGTTCTCCATCACGCTGATCCACCACCCCCTTTTCATTGATGAGATCTACCAACTTTTTCGCTTCACTTCCTCCAAAATGTTCAGCCAGAGTATCCTCAATAATGTCTATGTCAAAAGGGGCGCCAACGGGGATATCCTTAATTACATTCGCTATACAAACGCGGTGTTTTTTTCTCAACTCCTCTACTCGCCCCTTATAGTAGTCAATTTGCCCAGTTCGCCCATATTTTAGTACTACAGACAATCCTTCTGCAGACATTTTTCCATGGTTCTTGCGTAGAAGATCTTTGGCAGCTTCCCCATACGAAACAATATGTTCGGGCCATCCATGGGTTCTGTTTGCAATGGCTTCAATCCATTCAGACGGATCTCCTTTTGCCCCTCCATCTATGACGATAAAGTCCCGAATCACTGCGCGCTCAGCCTCCTTATCCAAAGGTCCCAGCTCTACAAAACATCTCTTTGACATCCTGGAAATTCCTAATTTCCTGAAAGCTGGCCGTGTACCACCCAATCCAGCTGCCAATAATATGACGGATTTTCCCATCTCTCCATTATGGATGGACTCAAGCAAGTCACATGCGTCATGGAAGCGGTCAGACGACAACCCCGCACTTTTTGACAATCTTTGTGCCTCATCTAGAACGAGGAGTAATGGTTCCTTTCGTTTTTCGACTAAACCATGACTGGTCTCTGCGCGGATAGGTTTAGAAATAGATACCCTTCCCTTGACAAGTTGTGGTAAAGAGATTTCTAACGACAGTTCCTTTAACTGTGGGAGGCTCCAGAAGCCAAGAGCCCTGAACATTTTTTCTTTATCCCACAAAGCACCGGACTTGATCCGTGCGACATGCCATCCATTCTTCTCTGCCCGCTTCTCGCACTCGTACAGGAGTGCAGTTTTTCCAACCCCTGGGGCACCCTGAATAATAAAAGTTGATCCACCCTTTACTTGTTCAGATTTTCTGGTAAGTTCATCAAATTTCTCGAACACGTCGCCCCGTCCGTGGAAATACTTCGCGGGTCCACGGTCAAATGTTGCCGAGAGTTCTTTCGATGTGGATGATCGGGGTTTAAACATGTTTCAATCACTCCGCGAATGAAATATACCCTGCGTAGGTCAATAATGTTTGTGTTGGCGCGTACCATAGACTGCGAATGGCAGGATCATCCGCTTCCGGTATAGCATCGTAAAGGACTACCTCATTATATCCCGATCATCCATACCCGTTGGATTTGACGCGTCGGGTGCAGGAAAAACAATACCGGAACTTTCTTCTTTTTGTATTTTTGGGCATACGATTATCGTACGAATACAGATAACTCAGTACCTGGAGCTTTGACCATCTACCTCAAAAACAGGAAAGCTGATGTCTAAAGAGGAGAGATAATCGAACATCTCATAGCTTATCTGCAGTCTTGATCAAAATAAGCTGAATCATGAACGATTGCAGATGATCCGCCTTAACCGGGAGTTCCATCCCTGAAAAAATTCATCCCGATGCCCTTGAGTCGACGTCATTTTCTTGTTGCGTGTTCCTCCATCGGAGTAGCGGATACGACATTCCCCGACATTCTCTCTCGTCAAGAGGGCCCCATTACTGTAGAAACCATCGCATGTGCGGAGGAGATCGCCGGGATTGAGCTTACTCAGGAGCAGCGAACGCAGTTGGTAGAAGATCTTGAGGAGCATGTAGACCACTATGCTTCGGTTCGTGAGCTGGAACTGCCCAACGACGTGCAGCCTGCACTCATATTTGATCCAAGCAGGTCCGGTGTACGGCCTGCATCCGGTGGGCAGGGTCTAAGGTGGGAACCCAGTCCAGTAGATCACCCGGCCAATGCGGAAGATCTTGCATTCATGCAGGTGGCAGAATTGGCATACCTTCTCAAATCAAGAGCCGTCTCCTCCGTTGACCTTACCACATTGTACATTGAGCGACTGAAGGAATACGACGGTGTCCTTCAGGCCGTCATCACCCTCACGGAAGACCTGGCATATACACAGGCCGCACAGGCGGATATCGAATTGGATGCCGGGATTTGGCGTGGCCCCTTGCATGGAGTACCCTGGGGAGCCAAAGATTTGCTCAGTGTTCCCGGCTACCCTACGACTTGGGGAGCAATGCCATTCAAAGATCAGACCCTGCGTGAGAAGGCTGCGGTGGTAGATCGTTTGGAATCTGCCGGTGCAGTTTTGATAGCGAAGCTATCTCTTGGCGCTCTTGCTTGGGGGGATGTATGGTTTGGTGGCAAAACTAAGAATCCATGGAATATTGATCAGGGATCCAGTGGGTCAAGTGCCGGACCAGGGTCTGCAGTCGCTGCGGGGCTGGTTGGATTTGCGATTGGATCGGAAACGCTGGGATCCATCGTGTCTCCTTCGACCAGAAACGGGGTGACAGGCCATCGCCCCACCTATGGACTGGTGAGCCGCCATGGGGCGATGACGCTCAGTTGGAGTATGGACAAGTTAGGGCCCATGGCACGCTCCGCACTTGATTGTGCTCTGGTGTTTGAAGCAATTCGGGGAGCAGATACGCGAGATCCTTCGACCATTCAAGCACCGTTCCCATTTTCGCTGCAAAACGATGTCAATTCTTTGAGAGTTGGATATCTGAAGGAGGCTTTCGAATCCGATTACTCCGGAAAAGAAACGGATTTGGAGGCCTTGGATGTGCTACGTAGATTAGGCATAGATCTCATCCCAATCACGCTTCCGAGAGATTTGCCAGTTAGCGCGATGCTGACGACACTGGGCGTAGAAGCGGCGGCTGCATTTGATACATTGACACTCAGCGGTGGGGTAGACCAAATGGTGCGGCAAGGCAAAGGTACATGGCCACATGAATTTCGGGTGAACCGCTTTGTGCCAGCGGTTGAGTTTCTTCAAGCTTCAAGATGCCGGTCAATTCTTTTGCAGCGTATGAATGAGGCGATGCAAGAGGTGGATGTGTTTTTGTCTCCGACATTTGGGAGTAGGACATTGTCCATAACCAATCTGACCGGTCATCCATGTGTGAGCGTCCCCAATGGGTTTGATGTACTGGAAGATTCGCCGGATTCTGTGCGTCGTCAACCTCGCAGCATCACTTTTTCTGGGCCACTCTACGCAGATGCCGAGGTGCTACAACTTGCACATGCGTATCAGTCTGCGACAGACTTTCACCTGCAGCGCCCATCAATTCATTGAGACAGAAGAAATGGAATCTCATATCCCGAACCGGCGACGTTAGAAAAAATTGGCAACTGGCAGGGCATAATCTGAATACAGGAAGATTCTCGCAAACCTCTCCTCCAACCGGTGAAATATATCCCTAGAACCCTGACCTTATCCACAGGCTGCCAGGGACTTCATCTGCCACTGGCTTGCCGACGAAGAGAATGGCCCCCTCGCACTCCTGGTCGGACTTGCTCCGGCGCAGTTTGAGGCCGCCGTTCCGTCCGGCTTCACATAGTGCAGATCCCGGACGCGAAGACGGGTCCAGATAGATCAGGTCGATACACTCCGAATTGAATCCACGGAGTATATCAAGATTACCTCCGGTCCAGTCCTTTTCGTCCGCACCGTGGACCTTTCCATTCAATTCCGTTCGCTTTCATCCATCTGCGGACTCTCCGCTTGGTGCAAAGTCCTGTATTTTCAAAATAAATCGACTCCAGAGCAATGCTCTGATTCTTTCCAGGAGATTCGCACATTGGAACGGTGCCCATCAATTTGTTACCATTTAACCATAGCCTCGTCAAGCTCGGAAACTGCGTGCAGTAATCGTTCGGAATCGTGCCGGTAATATCGTTGTAATCCAGCCATACCCATTGCAGCGAACTCATTCCCGTGAAGTCTCCAGGAAAGGTGCCAGATAACTGATTCTCCTCCAGAAACAAGGTTTCCAGGTTGGTCAGATTACTCAGCGTAGAAGGCAGAGAACCAGATAGTCTATTCCCATCCAAATCCAAGCGAATCAGGTTCGTCAGATCGTAGACCTGCGTCGGGATATTTCCTGTAATCAGGTTCACACTCAAATCCAGGACGGTTAATCCTGTCAGATCGCCAATGGAGGCAGGAATGGATGTCAACTTATTGTCGCTCAGATTCAGGGATCCCAGAACGCTATTGATGCTCTCCAATTTAGATGTGTTCAGTGTGCCGCTTAATCCGTTATTCGTCAAGTCAATCGAGAACTTTTCAGACTCGGAATTATAGGTCAGTCCATGGAAGAGGTCTTCTAAACTGGCCAAAGTGGATCCAAAGGAACCACCGGCCGTCCAACCTTGATTATTTGTCCAGGAGGTTCCACCATTGTCTGCAGCAAACTCGCGTAACACACGAAAAACATCCAGAGGCGACAGATCATTATTCGTTTTCCCATGCACCTCTCCCGCTTCCTCTATTTCCGTCGCTACCAGTTCTGGATTCATCACTTGATCATTACAGCCAATCAACATGGCAAACATCATTAGGTAAAATAGTGTTCTCATCGTGTCTACTTCCTCAGAAGGTTTTGTGTGTTCTTGAGCCATAGTCCATATTTGACGCGGGGGGGGGGGGGGGGGGGGGGGGGGGGGGGGGGGGGGGGGGGGGGGGG